>NZ_JAWOTF010000004.1:0-136097 GCF_033338735.1 Vibrio sp. Vb1127
GAAGAGGTATTTGATTTAAGGGCGTCAAATGCCCCACTTCCTGAGCGTGAATACCTTTACAACGGCAAGTGGCAAACGGAATCTGAAATCGAACAATCAAAATCTGAACTAACGGCAGCCAAGGTATAAACCTTGGCTTATTTACCTTTTTACATCCCCCATGAAAAGCTTTAGGTTTACTCTGATGTACAAAAAGAAAAATTGGTTCAAATAACGAATTTTTAACTCGAGGATAGGAGAGTAAGCCCGAACCTTTCTATCCTCTACTAAACACCCATTTTGCACTGAGTAAATAGTTACTCACCATGCCTGCCAATATGCCTAAGATCAAAGCCAAATAGACCATCACTCCTTGCGTTCCAAGCGCGAGCGTTACGCCTTTGAACACAATAAAGTTCGGCAAAGCACTGATACAGGCACTCGCCATAAATTTTTGCCATTGAGCGAAAGGGTTGGTTTTTTCTGCTTGAGAGAAAGTCAGCCAGCGATTGCCAAGCCAAGTCGTGGTTGCTGCAAACAAAAATGCTATCCCACGAGCCAGCATCAGCTCCAGACCAAACCAATGGAACAACACAGAAAAGATAAGGGTGTCGACCATAAAGCCGACACCACCTACCAGAGCAAACCTTGTTAACGAAGCAAACCTTTCTAACGAAGCAAACTTTGTTAATTTGCGCATTCCGTTACCCAACCACACAAGTGTAGAGTGAGCGTTTCGATTTTGCTGTGAACTCATTGGTACAACTCAACGCATTTTCATGAATCATGCTATCCACTTGCTGCGATTTACCAATCAGGTGGAATTTCTTCAGATTGTTTAAGTCATTCTTGTCTTCAAGCTTTTTCGCCTGACCATGACTATAGAACTGGCCTGAGAACGGGCGCTTACCAATATAAAAGACCGGAGCGTTGTCATTAATTTGCGCGAAGATGATGCGGTCGCTGCGACTATCTGCTTTGCCCATATTCAAAACCAACATCGCAATCATAAGCAGGGCTGGCAACACCGCTGCCGTTCCGGTCAGCCATTTGAAATCGTGTTTATCCACCAGCATCGCAATCAAGATACCTAATGCAGGCACACCCGGTAGCACGTAAGCAGGCAAAATATTCCCAGCCATGGTGAACAAGATCATTGGAGAAATCAGCCAACACATCAGGAAGCTAAATAAACCTTGATGATCGGTTTCAATGGCTTTGAGTACCTTACGACGTTTCCATGCCAAAATAGGCAATACGATTGACCAAGGCGCAGCCGATTGCAGCCAGAATACCCAGATCATCCCACGTGGTTGATCATGAGCAGAGCCATAAAGGTCCCCTTCCCAACCGCTGACAACAAAACGCTTAAAGTGCTCGCCAACAATGAAGTAATCAATAAATCCAGGCGTCGCCATTTCAGCCATTATGTACCAAGGTAGAGCAATCGCCAGCATGAGCGCCAACCCCGATACAATTGGAAAACGCTGCCACAAGGCTTTGAAGGCACCAAAGAAACCATGCTGAATCACGAGCCAAGGAAATACTGCGATGCCCATGATCACGATCGCCACTGGACCTTTCGCTAACAGCCCGCAAGCCAAGCCAAAGAAACCGAGGTAACCCCACAGTCGGCTGTGTTTGTCTTTGCCGAGCCAGCAATAGTAAAAACCAACCATCGCCATCGTCATTGCCAACGTCAGTGCCATGTCTGTCATCACCGCACCCGCCGCAATTGAAAAGATGCCACACGTCGCCAGTACCAACGCTGCGATGACTGCATTAAAGCCAGCGCGATGCGCCATGAAAGCAACAAAAACAATCGTCGCAACACCCGCTAACCAATGAGGCGCGCGCACTGCAAATTCATTCAATCCAAACAGCTCAATGCCGTAAGCACTCATCCAAGTGAACAGGGGGGGCTTCCCCCAGAAAGGCACGCCGTAATCAAACTGTGGGGTAAGCCAATTGCCGGTTTCCACCATTAAGCGCGCCATTTCGCCGTAGCGGGCTTCCGTGGTGTCCATCAAAGGGTAAGCGGCAAGTGAAATAAGACGGAGTAAAAGAGCAAACGCCAACAACAACCACAGATGGGTTTTATTAATACTCATGATTACGCGGTTTCTCCCAATTTAAACTTCATGGTTTGGATGGATTGATGTTTTGCAGGCTGCTCGTAAACAGACTGAACAAGATAAAGAGGACGTTGCTTGGTCTCGACAAAAATGCGGCCAATGTATTCGCCCAAAAGGCCAATCGACAGCAGTTGCACACCGCCCAAGGCAAGTTGGACGACCATCATGGATGGGTAGCCAGTGACAGGCTCACCAAACACAACAGTTTTCATCACTATGAATGCGCCATAGATAAAGGCACTGAACGCCACCAATGCACCGGCAAGTGTCGCTAAACGCAAAGGACGAATGGAAAACGAGGTGATGCCGTCCATTGCAAGGCCAATCAGCTTGAGGTAGTTCCATTTGGTTTCACCACAGAAACGAGCGTCACGCTCAAATTGAACCGTCACTTGCTTGAAACCCGGCCAAGAGAAAATGCCTTTCATGTATCGGTTACGCTCTGGCAACGCATTGATGTGTTTAACCACTTTTGCGCTCAGTAGACGGAAATCGCCCACGTTCTCCGGCACATCCAATTTCGCCATGCTATTAAGCACTTTGTAAAAGCAAGCGGCCGAGAAGCGTTTGAACCAAGTTTCACCGTGGCGTTCACTGCGCTGCATGTTCACTACGTCATACCCTTCACGCCATTTTGATACCATTTGCGGGATCAACTCCGGCGGGTCTTGCAAGTCAGCATCAATCACGATCACCGCTTCACCTTGACAGTGTTCCAGCCCCGCACTCATGGCGGACTCTTTGCCGAAGTTACGGCTTAGTGCAATACAACGAACGTCGCTAGAAGATTGAGAAAAGTTTTGCGCGATCATTAGGCTGTCGTCTTTGCTGCCGTCGTCCACATAGACGATTTCGCAGCGTTCTGGCATTTCATCCAAAACGGCGGCTAAACGACGATGAAATTCAGACAAGACTTCTTGCTCGTTAAAGAATGGCACCACAACAGACAAAACTGTTTTAGGCTCAGTGTGTTGGCTCACCTTTGAAAAGGTTGCAGCGTGAATGTTGAAGGTTGACATGCTACTCTTCCACTAAATCCGATGAATGAATCCAGTCTACAAACATCAATGTGAAAGAGATGTTGTTGACATCTTTTTCACGTTCTTAGTGAATAATGTTCGGTTAAGACGAAGTCTTATTTTCGAAAACCCGCCCACTTGGAGAGAAATACATGAAACGCGTACTTTTAGTCGAAGATAATCGAGAAATCGCAGGCATGCTGTTCGATTATTTTGAGTGTGCAGGTATGGAACTCGATTATGCAGACAACGGCGAGCTCGGCCTGAAACTGGCGATGGAAAACACCTTCGACATCATCTTGCTCGACCTCATGCTGCCACGCATGGATGGCCTGACCATGTGTAATAAACTTCGCGACGCGGGCAACAACACACCGGTACTTATGCTGACGGCGCTCGATAGCCGTGACGATATGCTCAAAGGCTTCCAACACGGTGCGGATGACTATCTGACCAAACCTTTCGATCTGGATATTCTTGAAGCGCGCATGATGGCACTGATCCGCCGTTACCGTGGCACTGTCACATCGAGCAAATTGGAATACGGTGAAGTGTCTATCGACCCAAAAACGCGTAAAGCTTATCGCCAAGATAAACTGTTGGCGCTAAACCCTACCACTTACACCATTCTGGAAATGCTTGTGAAAAGCGCGCCAGACGTAGTGACACGCGAAGAAATTGCCTTCCAACTTTGGCAAGAGAACGAGCCGAACAACGACGTTCTGCGCAGCCACATTTACCAACTTCGCAACCAACTTGATAAGCCATTTGAACAACATGTGCTTATCACCGTGCCGAAAGTTGGCTTCCGCTTGGAGACAGGTGCATGATCAATCGCTTACTTGCTAGCACGCAAAGCACACAAAGTATGACAGGGCGACTCGCTCTGTTTTTCTCTTTTGTGTCGGTCGTGATTGGCATCTTCTGCTTTTTGTTGATTACCGGCTCCCTGCTTTGGTCTGAAGACCGCGTGGGCGAGCGTCGTATTATGGTCGACAAAAAAGAAGCAATTGAACATTTCCAGTCCCACCCAGAGCAAGGCAGTATTCAGCTTGACCTGCTCACCACTGCATACAACGACATCTCATTGGTTGCCGAGCGCTATCAAAAATACCTGATTGGTCAAAAGCACTTTCTTGATGAAGTAGAAGACGGTGAATACTCGCGCATGGTTTACATGAGCACTTACACCTACAAAGGCGTTGAACATCCCGTTATTCTGGTTTCCTTGATTGATGAAATCGAGATCACCTCAGAGGAATTCATTCTCGTCGTCGCTATGGTGCTGTCCATTGTCGCCGTGCTGGTGTTCCTGTTTGGTAGCCTCCTGCTGCGCTTATCACAACGCTTGATTGAACCCGTCAATGCGCTTAAAACTCAACTCGACCATCATCAAGGCGATGCTACGCAAACTTTTAGCGTGCCAGAGGGCTCGGCCAAAGAGTTCCAAACCCTCGCGGATGAGTTGAATGAGTATCGCCACAAAATCAACCAAGTCATCAAGCGTGAGCAAGCCTTTGCACGATACGCAAGCCATGAACTGCGTACACCGTTAACCGTAATGAAAGGCTCAAGCAGTTTACTGGCAAGAAGTGCGAACACGGATTTCCAGACCCGCCAGGTGAACCGAATTCAAGATGCAACGCAGCAGATGTCGACTATGGTGGATGCCCTACTCGGCTTAGTGCGTTACGAGCGTAATGCAGATGATTCACCAGTGCGCAGCATCACCGAAGAAGAACTCATCCAAATCATCTTCCAAAGCCAAGCTCAGGCGGATGAGAAAGCACTCAGCTTTGATGTACAGATCGACGGAAACCCAAAAACGCGCGCTACCAATGCTGTGTTGACCATTATTCTTGGCAACCTGATTCGCAACGGCATCGCCGCGACACCATCGGGATCAATTCATATCAGCATCGGGGAAAACACCATCTCGGTACGTGATGAAGGCGAAGGCTTTTCGACCATTCCACATTCTGATGGGCACGGATTGGGTTTGATGATTGTGGATGATTTATGCCAGCGTTATGGCTGGCAATTTAAGATTGGTACACATCCAGAAGGTGGTTGTGAGGCGGTGATTGACCTTACGTCAGAGCATCAGGAATAACCGAAATGGTTGTACTGAAACACAGACTTTTTATCTGGGTTTAATGGCGTTACACTACGCGCCCTTTTTAAATGGCAAAGGTGACACGGTTTATTCCGTCAGCATCGACATGAAACTCTCAGAAAGTCCTATCACCCAACATAGCTTTAATGGGCACAAATTTTTCCTTAAACGTGACGACATGCTCCACTCCCACTTTTCTGGGAACAAAGCACGTAAGTTTATGACGTTAATGGAAGAGCAAAATCCCGACATCACCACGTTAATAAGCTTTGGCTCCGCTCAATCTAATGCCATGTACTCGCTAGCGGCTCTCGCCCAGATTAAAGGTTGGGCATTTGAGTTTTATGTTCATCACATTCCATCTTGGCTAAAAAGCTCCCCCATCGGAAACTATCGCGGCGCTCTCGATTTGGGTATGAAAATCACTGCCATGCAAGACATCGGTAGCGAACTCCACCCTAGTGAATACATCCACCAGGTACGAAGATTAGATGAGTCGACATTGCTTATTCCTGAGGGTGGACGTTCCCACCTCGCTGAAGCTGGCATCAAACAGTTAGCACGAGAAATTCTTGATTGGACGCGATTGAGAGGTAAAGAACAGTTTACCGTCGCCCTGCCATCAGGCACTGGCACGACCGCTTTATATCTTCATAAACATTTAAGCCCACACGGCATAGAAATGCTAACTTGCCCTTGCGTAGGCAATGCAGATTACTTAACTGAGCAGTTCAACCAGCTCGGTGAAAACAGCCACCCAACCATTTTAACCGTGCGCAACAAACACCATTTTGGTCGCTTGTACGAAGAAGATTACATCACATGGAAAGCGCTCTTTGAGCAAACCGACCTCGAATTTGACCTGTTATACGACCCGTATATGTGGCAATGCCTCACCCCTTGGTTGGAAGAGAACACTGATAAAACGGTGATTTACATTCACCAAGGCGGGTTACTTGGCAACGAGTCGATGTTGCCAAGGTATCAACGAGAATTTGAATAGCGTGTTCAAATAAAGTTGTTGCTGATTACAATGATTACACTATTTGATGAGCGCCAGAATTTCTTTGAATTCAGGTGCTCGGCAATCTTCGACCATTTCATACAAACACATTTCTAGCCCAGTGAGCACCACACCGTTAGCGGTTAACTTCGCAAGAGCGAGCGCCTTATTGGCAGCGGTTCGGGAAGATACACAATCCGTGACTAATTCAACGCGATAACCGGACTGACGCAGAGAAACCGCGGTTTGATAGACGCAAATGTGGGACTCAATACCGCAAACCAACCAGGTATCCACTTTTACGTTCTCCACCGCGACGTTAAACGTCGCCTCTTTGCAGCCATCAAACGTGTACTTGGTAATAGGTAAATGCGTGCTTTCAAGCACTTCACGAATCGGCTCCGCGGTTGGGCCCAACCTTTCTGGATTCTGTTCTAGCCACAGAATAGGCAAATTTAGTGCTTTGGCACCCTTTACCAGTTTCGTGATATTTTCAATCAGTGAGTCGCTTTCATGCATTAATGTAGCGAGTTTGCCCTGAACATCTACCACAATCAGGCCCGTGTTTCCTTTCGATAACATTTCCACCTCCTATCTTGTGCGACCACAAACCATACTCAACAAGTTGAGCAACAGTTAATGTATCAGAATCCTTTCATATTAGAGCACTAAAACCTAGAAAGATGATCTTCGCTCACACATTTGCTCTTAGTTAAGAGTGGTTTGAACTGACTATTTAAATTTCTCTCGAATTAGCTCAATCAAGGCTTTGACTTTATTGGGCAGAAATAAGGCCGAGGGATAAATCAGAGTAAGATGCTGCTTCGGATGCGCGAATTGAGGCAGCACCTCGACCAACAAACCGTCTCTCAGTGCAGGCTTGGAGTGAATTTGAGGAATAAACGCGATGCCGTTTCCTGCTATCGCCATCGAGCGCAGCAAGTTGAGGTCATCCGAACGCAACGCGACATGCAAATCTGAATCGAGCAAATCGGCATTGTAACGATTAGTTAAAAGGCGATGTTGCTTAAGATCTTCAACCATTTTTACTGGCGGATGCGATTCTAGATAGGCTTTTGACGCAACAAAGTGACTACGATAAGGCAAAAGACTGAACTGCACATAGCTGTCATCGGTGACTTTGACTACGCTCGGAAGAAGCTGCAAATCAAACGATTGACGCTTGAGATCGACACTCTCTTGATGGTTTTCAATCTCGACCGAAATCTCCGGATACCGCGTTGTGTACTCGGTGATGATCGCGTTAAACGCGGCAGAGCTCATCAATGCGGAAGGAATGGCTAAACGCACCTTGCCCGTCAGCTCTTGTTGATATTCATGCATGGCATTTAAACCTTGCTGAATATGGTCAATAGGCTGCCCCACCAACTCAAACAAGCGTTTCCCGTGCTCCGTCAACTCAATGCTGCGTGTTGTGCGGATCAAAAGCTGTACCCCGAGCGATTTCTCTAATTCTTGCAGGCGACGACTCACTTTTGAGCGTTGTAGTTGATTCGCCTCTGCCGCTGCACTTATACCGCCGTGAACCACCGTCTGAGTGAATAGGTAAATATCATCAAAATTAACGTTCATTGTCCTATTTTTAGGTCATTTATGTTCGTATTATCATTCTACTGAATTGTGAGTGACTTCTCTATAATCCGCTATCCAATATGTTTAACGGAACTTGTAATGACGGCTGACCAAAAATTCAAACACTGGATGCGAACTTTGATTGTCCTGTTCATCGTACTATTTTTGTACATTATCATTGCTGACCGCCACGCCCCCTTAACGACCGAAGGACGAGTGCAAGGATACGTTGTCCAAGTCGCACCCGAGGTATCTGGTAAAGTGACCGACGTTCTCATCGAGAATAACCAGTCCGTTCAAAAAGGCGATGTGTTGTTTACGATTGATGATCGTAAATACAAGATAGCACTTGAACAGGCGGAGCTGTCTCTGCAATCCGCTTATGAAAAAGAAGCAACGCTGTATTCTCAACGCGAAGCCGCTCTTGCCAATATTGCCCGCGCACAAGCGACATTTGATAATGCACACCGCGAATACAACCGCTTACTGACGTTATCGAAGCAGAAAGTCATCTCTCAATCGACACTCGATAATGCCTTTGCCCAAAATCAGGTATCACGTGCAGCGCTTAAAGCGGAACGACAAAACTTAAAAGTCATTGAGGCGCAATTAGGCGATCAAAAAGGTCAAAGCACCGCCGTTCGAATTGCCAAAAACGGCATCGAAAAGGCGCAACTTGATTTGGCAAATACCGCGGTACTCGCTCCCAGTGATGGTGTCGTGACCAACCTGCAACTAGAAGTTGGCACGATGGCAAACACCAACATGCCATTGCTGACATTTGTACCAACAGGATCACTCTGGGTAGCCGCTGATTTTCGTGAAAAATCCGTCGCGAACATAGACAAGACTTTCCACGCCTTGGTCACATTTGATGCCAACCCAGGTTCGGTGTACGACTTTGATTTAGCTAGCCGCGATTACGGTGTAGCAGCCGCACAACAAACGCCTAATGGCGCACTAACCAAAGTGGAAGTGAACAACCGCTGGGTACGTGATGCGCAGCGTACACGAGTGAACCTAACCAGCAGCGAAGAGTTACCACCAGCACTGTTTGTCGGCTCTCGCGCTACCATTGTTTTGTACCCAGACAACAGCATTTTCTGGCAGTTGATGGCGCAAGCACAGATTCACCTCGCAAGCTGGTTCCACTTCATTTACTAGGCGGCGACAATGAAAACCTTACGAATTTGGTTCGGCTGCTCTTTAGGGCTAGCGCTAAGCATGATCTTCGGTTGGTCTTACGGATTTTTTGCCATCATGATGCCGCTGTTTATATTGGGCAGAATGGACAACTTTAATATTTCGGCTTTATTGATCGTGTTTTTCTCTGCGGTGTGGACAACCATACAAGCCACATTTTTGCTGGAATACTTGCAGTTTCATCCAACATTAATGACCGTTGCCGTCGGAATCATGATGCTGTTCAAGTGCATTGCAATGATGAACCAGAAAACCTATTTGTTTGGTTACATGGGGCTGTTGGTGGGTTCAATTGTGTTGAATTTTGCCAGCTATAACTTCATGGATATTGAAGAGTTCAACGTCAACATGTGGGTGATGGCGTTCAGCAATATTTTTGTTTGCGCATTCGCGTATTGGTTGTTCCCTGAGCCAAAGTCCCCCGCCGAGCACATTGAGATGTCGACCCCAGTAAAAAGCGATATTGACTACATCAGCCAAGTTGCTATGGGTTGGGTAGTGGCGATGGTGGCATTTATCGTATTCCAAGTAGCGGACTTATATGACTCGCTGTCCGCACAAGCTTCCATTTTGATCATCCTAACCCCAATGACTTTAGCGGGCTCGCTCGCCATGGCAAAAATTCGCATCATCGGCACCGCACTAGGCTGCATCGCAGGGATGGCTGTTCAGCTCATATTGGGCAGTTGGTATGGGCATGGGCTACTCTTTTGGCTCGCCTTTACCATTGCGATGGGGCCATTCTGCTTGTGGCTCACCAAGGGGCAAATTAAAGCGGCTATCGCGTTTTCTGCCATGTCTGCCCTATCGGTTCCGCTGACGACCTCATTGGTGCCAGAACAAAAAGACGCGTTCTTTTCGATCTTGTACCGTTTCAGCTCGATTTTCGTTGCTGTTCTGCTCACCGCGATGGTGATGTGGGTGGTGCATCACTGGATTCGTGTGATATTGCTAAAGCATCCTGAGATGAAGAACGTGGAGTTGAATTAAGCCTTGGCAGAGGCTGGAAACGGGAAATGTATGTCGCTCACTTTACTGTGAGCGGCATTTTTATTTAAAACGGTCACCCTAAACATCGAGGAACGAGCGTGGTTCAGGATCGACTCACCGAGTGCTGTGAAGTTCTAAGGTTATCGTCATTTCCTAGCGAGCTGTAACCCGATTCCTAGTCTCACTTAAACTCGCTGGAATGACCCTATCTTGGAGCTGCTCACATATCGGTTTTGTGGCGAGCGATGTATCTTCCAACATCCATCATCCTGAACAGCGAGGGACGAGCGTGATTCAGGAGCTACCCACCGAGTGCTTTGAAGTTCTAAGGTTATCGCCATTTTCCAGTGAGTTGTTAGTAGATTCCTAGTCTCGTCTAAACTCGCTGGAATGACCCTATCTTGAAACTGCTCTAATACCTAGGGTTGTGGCGAGCAATATATCTTCCAACATCCGTCATCCTGAACAGCGAGGGACGAAGTGATTCAGAATCTACTAATCACGTGCTTTGAAGTGCGAAAGTTATCGTCATTTACCAGCGAGCTGTTATCAGATTCCTAGTCTCGTTTAAACTCGCTGGAATGACGCTATCTTGAAACTGCTCTAATAACTAGGGTTGTGGCGAGCAATATATCTTCCAACATCCGTCATCCTGAACAACGAGGGACGAGGTGATTCAGGAGCTACCCACCGAGTGCTTTGAAGTGCGAAAGTTATCGTCATTTCCTAGCGAGCTGTAATCAGATTCCTAGTCTCGTCTAGACTCGCTGGAATGACCCTATCTTGGAGCTGCTCAAATATCGGTTTTGTGGCGAGCGATGTATCTTCCAACATCCATCATCCTGAACAGCGAGGGACGAGGTGATTCAGGAGCTACCCACCGAGTGCTTTGAGGTTCGTAGACTATCGCTATTTCCCAGCGAGTTGTAATCAGATTCCTAGTCTCGTCTAGACTCGCTGGAATGACCCTCTCTTGGAGCAGAACCAATACCTAGGGTTGTGGCGAGCAATGTATCTTCCAACATCCGTCACCCTGAACAACGAGGGACGAGGTGATTCAGGAGCTACCCACCGAGTGCTTTGAAGTGCGAAAGTTATCGTCATTTCCTAGCGAGCTGTAATCAGATTCCTAGTCTCGTTTAAACTCGCTAGATTGACCCTAATTTTAGTTCATGGTGCGGAGCCTAAGTATTAATATCAACCCACCAACTCTTTACGAATGATCTCCGCACCCGCACTTAACGCATTGAGCTTAGCGGTCGATACTTCACGAGACAAAGGTGCCATACCACAGTTGGTACATGGGTAAAGCTTGTCGGCATCAACGTACTTCAACGCCTCTCGCAATGTGTTCGCTACTTCTTGTGGCGTTTCAATTTCGTTGGTAGCGACGTCAATCGCACCAACCATCACCTTCTTACCGCGAATCAACTCAAGTAACTCAATAGGCACTCGTGAGTTATGACACTCAAGCGAGATAATATCGATATTTGACTGCTGCAATTTAGGGAATACTTCTTCATATTGTCGCCATTCAGTGCCTAGCGTTTGCTTCCAATCTGTGTTCGCTTTGATGCCGTAGCCATAGCAGATATGCACCGCCGTTTCACATTTCAGCCCTTCAATCGCACGCTCTAAACATGCAATGCCCCACTCGTTCACATCATCAAAGAACACATTGAACGCAGGTTCATCGAATTGAATGATATCGACACCTGCCGCTTCAAGCTCTTTCGCTTCTTGGTTGAGGATCTTTGCAAATTCCCAAGCCAGCTTTTCACGGCTACCGTAATGATCATCATAAAGTGTGTCGATCATCGTCATAGGGCCTGGCAGCGCCCACTTGATAGGTTGCTTAGTTTGCTGACGCAAGAACTTGGCATCTTCAACAAACACGGGCTTTGTGCGGCTTACTGGGCCAACCACAGTCGGAACACTTGCTTCATAACGGTTGCGAATGGTCACCGTTTTGCGGTTTTCAAAATCTACGCCGCTTAAATGCTCAATAAAGGTCGTCACAAAATGTTGGCGAGTTTGCTCGCCATCACTGACGATATCAACGCCTGCCAGTTCTTGTTCTTGCAAAGCGACACGTAACGCATCGCGTTTGCCATCAATCAGTTCTTCACCTTGCAGTTTCCACGGTGACCAAAGTTTTTCTGGTTCCGCTAGCCAAGAAGGTTTCGGCAAGCTGCCAGCCGTTGAAGTCGGTAATAGTGTTTTCATCGTCATTCCTTTCTAGATTCTCGTTGTCGATTACGCGTAGTTTGCAGACCATTGTTCAAGCACAGATTGATAAGGTTTGATGAAATGCTCCTCGGCAAATTTCCCTTGTTCAATTGCCAGTTGGCTGCGCTCTTCTCGGTCGTAAACGATTTGAGTTAGCGAGTGGTCTAGGTTTTTTAGGTTTGGCTGGTAGCAATTACCGGCAACCGCGTTGGCATTGTAAATCTCAGGTCGGTAAATCTTCTGGAATGTCTCCATCGTGCTAATCGTACTGATAAGCTCTAGGTTTGAATAATCGTTCAACAAGTCACCGAAGAAGTAGAATGCCAACGGTGCAACGCTGTTTGGCGGCATAAAGTAGCGCACCTGTAAGCCCATCTTCTTGAAGTACTGCTCCGTCAACGAAGATTCGTTCGGCTGATATTCAAAGCCCAAAACAGGATGTTGATTTTCGGTGCGTCGGTATACCTTGTTGTCCGATACGCTCAGACAAATCACTGGCAGCTTTTTGAAATGCTGTTTATAAGACTCAGAATTAACGAAAGCTTTGAACAGTTTGCCATGCAAATCACCGAAGTTCGCTGGGATGCTGAACTGTGGCTGGTTTTTGTTGTGGTCCAACAGCAAAACGCTAAAGTCGTAATCACGAACGTATGAAGAGAAGTTATTGCCCACAATGCCTTCGATGCGCTCGTTAGTGTTGTGATCAACAATGTTAGTTTTGAGCACTTCAATCGATGGGAATGCTTCTCCACTACCTTGGATATCCATATCAACAGAGATGATTTCAAGTTCAACTGAGTAGCGGTCACCTTGCGCGTTATCCCAATATGCCAACGCATTAAAACGATTATCGATCATTCGGAGCGCATTGCGCAGATTCTCTCGGCGGTGGTTTCCGCGAGCCAGATTAGCAAAGTTGGTAGTGATTCGCGTGTTGTCTGATGGTTGGTAATTCTCATCAAAGCGAATGCTTTTGATAGCAAATGTGAAATCGTTATTCATCGTGAGTTGGTATCCTATTTCCTTAGATAAAGCAGACTTTTCCTAACTCTGTGCATGGGGACATTTTTTGTTTTTTGGTTTTCCCAATCGTTAGGTTGCACAGCACTTACGACGAACGGTTCGTACAAAAAACGACCGTCGCAGTGCCTAACACCAGAGCAGTCCTTTTTTATACTTGCTTCACGAGTTGAGTAATATTGGTATTGTTTCACATTGAACATGAAGGAAATTCATAGTGGCAGTTCCAACCCTGAGAGAGCTATCGTAGATACTGTTTTTCATTGACACCAATACACGTAACTTGGCGAGCATATTGCCAATATGTGTAATTAAGAAACGGATAAGAGATTAGCAGTACATAAACCAGTTTAAGCCGAGAAAACGCATTGTATGAACAAGGCACCAACTGGAATATAGGACAGCGTAACTTAAATAGCACTTTTCACACTCCATCGTTTATTCAAGCATTCGTTTAATTAGAAGTACGTTACATTTTATATTCTCGAAACATGATTATTTAATAATCTTATTTATTTCTTTTTCTATCTTTACCATCTTAAACGTAAAGTTTAATTTCCTGCTGTAAAAGCACATATAACTTCATACACGAACATGGCAACTTCATTGACGGACTTTATCACTAAACTATTACATTAAGCTCTAAAAAATAATAACAAAAAACATAAATCACTGTTTTAATTTGAATTAAACCCATAAACCCGAGATAACCACATAACGATACTTTACTTAATTTGGTATAAAAAAAACCCTAAAAATAACATGGCTAACATTTATAAAATTCACTTTTATCAATAGAAAATCTCAACACAACATTAGAAAATTAAAATTAAGCAATAACTTAAAAAGACAAGACTTAATAACCAAATTCTTATTTATTATAGTTGAGTGGTGAATTTAAAAACTATGAGACATTAATCCCACGAATCTATCCTTTTTCTTTTTTTAATAAAAAACAAGATGCACTATTTCACCGCTCATTTATTGAGCTTGAATTTATAACCTGTCCATAATTATAAAGTGCCCATCAAGATGGTTTAAAACAAAAGTCTTTATGGGCTGACTAATAGGAAAAAATAATGGAAAAACAGCATCTTTCTGCGAGTATTATCGCACTCGCTTTACTTGGTTCTTTAGCACCAGCACATGCTGAAGATACATTGAAATCTTACACTTCGACGTTGCTTCAGCTTGATGATGGTGATGCACGCTCGAAAAAAATCCGCTTAATTTATTCTTTAGAAAATGTCTGGAACCAATCTTTGCTACCAAATGGCGCTAAAGAAGCCAAGTTGATCCTAAATGGCGGTTCTGGCTTCGACATGACTAATGTTCCAAACAAAGAACAAATCTATGGTTTTGCCACTGGGGGAGATTACCGTTACACCGTTCCAACGGCTTTTAAGCTGGCACTGAGCTATTTAAATGGCGCCCCTTTACGCCACATGAGCCATGCTCCAGAAAACACCATTGCAACGGCATCTGTCAGTGAGTCGCTAGATTTTAACCTTGGATTCAGTGCTTCTACTTCTCCAAATATTAGTGGGGGAATCTCCTGGAGCAACCGTGTAACGTACGACCAGCCAGAGTTTCAAACGGTTGCCGATTTTAACCAAGCTAACGAAAGCATTAATTGGTTAATTGAAAACAAGACTATCCGCCATAATACGCCAGCTAAAGACTGGTTATTGTATCGTTGGACCAGTTGTGACATGGGTAATTTGATTGATTACAATGAGTTACCTGTCGTTATGCGTTCAGACTTTAAACCACAAGTCGGCGTCGTATATAGAAAAAATGACATTCAAGATGGCCTAGATACATCAGAGGTCAAGCTGGTTGCTGGTTGGCGAAAAACCAATTACTACTTTGGTCGCGACTGGTGTAGCTGGTATACCACTCCAGAAAATACCTGGAAGAAAAATCGTGATAGCAGTCAATGGACAGAGACTAGCCGAGCCGTAACTATCTCTTGGAATGACGATCTCTACCACTAACTTATTAGCCTGCGGCCACGGAATAAATAAGTGGCCGCCGTATTTACTAATGAAATAAACGGTAAGACATGACACATGACAAGTAACAAAAAACTCTTGACTGGATCGGCGCTAGCACTTGGTGCAGTACTCGCCATATTTCTGATTAATTCAAATAACAAGAATGCCCAGACCGAACCTGTTGCAAGCCTTGACGAGCAAATCAAGACAGAAGACGCTGCTACAATAAGTGTAACGCCTCCTGAGAGCAATGCTGCTCAAAAGGTGGTTACCGCTCCAACACCACAAAGTCGCAATGATGATACTTCCGACGTCATTCCAGCTACACCTTGGATATCTGCCCCATTAAATGACCTGAGCAATGAACTGTACTATTTTATTGAAGCTGAACAGGTAAGTTACATCAGTACGACCGACTATCCATTCGACGAGCAAAAGCAAAAACAATTGCGAACATTAGCTAAGCAAGGGGTTCCTATCTTGTTTGACAATACGGAGTCATCCTATTTGGATAGCTACGGTGTCAGCGAAACCAAAGTCGTATCAGAGTATTTTGGTACGGCGTCTGAAGGTGATGTCATCATCGCTACCGGAGTACAGAATGCAGATGGCAGCATTCATTATCTAGTTTTGCCTTTGAAGAGCAAAGATCTCAACGATAACAGTAAATTGATTGAGGACACTAAGCTCGCAATCACTCTACTTAAAGAACAAAAGCATGACTTGATAAAAGAGAGACAAAACGAACATCGCGAATAAAAAGTAAAGGGAGATAGCCTCTGTATCGCTATTTCCCTTAAAACTCAGTTCTCAATTAAGAAAAGCTCATTTCTCCCTACTTACCGGCACCCTATCCGAAATTACCTTGCCGTCTTTGATGGTGATGATGCGTTTAGTGCGCTCTGCCAGAGCGTTATCGTGCGTCACGATGATTAAGGTTCTACCTTCGGCGTGGAGTTGGTTGAACAGAGCTTCGATCTCAGCACCAGATTTTGAATCCAATGCACCCGTTGGTTCATCCGCTAAGATGATTTGCGGATCGTTGACCAAGGCTCTTGCAATCGCAACTCTCTGCTTTTGACCACCAGAAAGCTGGTTTGGTTTATGGTCTAAACGATCCCCTAGCCCGACTTGCTCTAGCAATTTAGCTGCGCGCTGGCGACGTTCTTTGGCTTTGATACCAGAGTAAACCAACGGCAGTGCCACGTTATCAAGCGCCGTCGCGTATTCCAATAAGTTAAAGCTTTGGAAGACAAATCCGATCTTTTGGTTACGAATGCCAGCCAGCTCATTCGCACTTAAACTTGCGACGTTTTGGCCGCCAAGTTGGTACTCGCCATCGGTGGGCTTATCTAAACAACCGAGCATGTTCATCAACGTTGATTTACCCGAACCGGACGGGCCAAGAATCGAAAGAAACTCGCCTTGATTAATGGTTAAGTCAACGCCGTCTAGCGCGCGAACTTCCGCCTCCCCGCTTGAGTAGTATTTGCAGATGTTGGTCAGCTCAACAAGCGGCTTGTTCGACATGTTCTCTCCAGAGTTATTGTTGTTATTCACTTTGTAGCGCCTCCAATGGGCTGACTTTTGCGGCTCGGTTTGCAGGTAACCATGCAGATGCCACACCAATTATCACTAAGGTGAGGATGACAATCGCGACAACGATCCACGACAACTCAGGGACAGGTTTACCCAGTTGTTCATAAAAGGCATTGCCCTCTAAAGGAATGGAACTGATGGCAGACACCAGCGCGTACGTCACGGCTAATCCAAGCGCGCCCCCCATCATCATTGTCAATAAAGACTGCACTAAATAGTGCATGCGAATGGCCGTTGGGGTTGCACCGACTGCCATGCGCACGCCGATATCACGCGTAGATCGCTTTACGGTGGCATACATCACATTGGCGATGCCAACGCCAGCAACAGCTAACGTCACGAAGCCGATAATGCCAAGAAAACTCTGCAAACCTATCAGAAACTGCTGCATACTCTTTTGCTTAAGGAACATATCATCGACTTGGACGACCTGTTCATCACTGACACTTGCCCCGTGCTTACGGGCAATCACTTGCCTGATCGTCTTTGCTAAGGCTTCTCGGTCTACATCCGCTTGTGGTTGCACATTGATGCCACCAATTTCACCGTTGACATGAAATCGCTTCCACGTCGCTAACGGCACAAAGCTGGAATAGTTGATAAGATCCCCCAGTTCTATTTGGGCGCTGTTTTTCTCCAATACGCCCACAACGGTGAACTCCTCATTGCCGATTTTTACCTTTTGCCCCACAGGGTTGACTTGCAATGTGACTGTCGCAAACCAACTAAAGTCCTCATTCGGGTTGAATAAGTCGGCTGCCAGTTCATAACCCAGTACAACGACTTTGCGCGTCTCTTTTTGATCGAGTGGATTTAACCATCGTCCCCCCGCCATCGGCACCAAATTGGTCATGGATTGAAACTCGCTCGTGACCGCTAACGGCTCTTGCCACGAGCTTCTGTCACCAACGGTGATGCGCTCTTTCCACTTCGCAGTTGGCGCAACGCTTTTTACATCGGGTAACGCTCGAACGATCTCTGAATCGTCCATTTTTAATGTCAGAAATTTACCTTGGTGAAAAGCACCGTGGTCGACGGTGGCCATCCCTCCGGTCAAATAGATCAAGTTGCCGTTACCATTTTGTGCAGTTTTCAATACGCCCTGACGAATACCCTCACCTACCGCCAACATAGCAGCGATACAGAGGGTCGCCCACGCTACAGCCAGAATGGTCAAACCCAATCTCAGCTTTTCTGCGGCCATTTCTTGGAAAATTTGTCTCATCGGTAACAGCATGACTAGGCCCTCGCACTCAAAGCAATGACTGGCGTGAGACGCGATGCTCGCCTTGCTGGGAAATACGACGCCATCAATGCCAAGATAAGCGTCACAAGTAAAGACCAAACAATGGAATCTGGCGTGATCACAGGCAAACCAATCCATTCCGGTAATGCCATGCTGCTTAGGACAGACACCACTGCATACGAAAACATCAGACCTAATGCCGTGCCCACGGCTACCAAAATAAGCCCTTCAAGAATAAACTGACTGAGTATGGATTTTTGAGTCGCCCCGATCGCTAAACGCACACCGATTTCACGCGTGCGCTCCGTGACAGATAAAAACATGATGTTGGCAACGCCAAGCGCACCGACCGCCATGGTCATCGCACCGCTCGCTCCGAGAAAAATCTGAATGCCACGCAAAATTCCACTGATGACCGCCGCACCTTCACTAAAATCGGGTAATTCGACCGCATCTTTATCACTTGGGTCAAAATGAAGCTGCTTGGCGAAAAAGTTCACGATATTTTGTCGAAACGACGGTGCATCCATCCCGTCTCTCGGCTTCATCAATACCATCCAAGGTTCCGCATCCCACAAATCGCGGTACGTTGTTTGAGGAATGAAAACCGTGCGGCTATCGCCGAATGAAATGCCAGTGTCCTCACCAACGGTTATCCCAATCACCAAAAACGGAATGCCGTTGACTTTGAGCCTATCCCCGATTTGGATTCCGCCCATTTGCGCAATTTGATCGCCTAACACTGCCACGCGAGTGTGGTTTTTCATATCACTTGGTGACAGGTTTCTCGAACCGAATTGCAGCTTGCGTTGTATTAAAGGAAAGTAAGACGTATCAATACCGCTGACCGTACTCGATAAATTCTGTCCTTTGAGATTGGTGATATTCGCATCCCATTTGGCGTAAACGCTCGACGCCTGTTGCACAAAGCCTGACTGTTTGATCATGTCGACTTTTTCTTGTGGAATATCAATTTGTCGCCTTGAAGGTAACCCTTGCCACGGTTTACTGGTACTCGACGGAAACACCACTTGCATATTGTTGATCATAAATGAAAACGACTGAGTCTGATGGCGATAAAAGCCTTCGCCAAGTGCGATTAACACCACCACAGAGATCACGCCCCAAGCAATCGCGATAATGGCTAGAACGCTCTTCATGCGGTGCGCCATCAACGTTTGCCAAGTTTGTTGCAATAGGCTGCTCATGAATGAAAAGCCCGAGAGATCAACGCCATGGTATCGTCATCGAGTTTCCCTGCGGTTTGCAGTAAGCCGATTCTCTTACGCCAGTAGCTGTACAAGTTGGTTTGCAGACTGTTTTTCGCCTCAAACAAGCTGTTGTGTGCGCTGATAACTTCCGACACTTCAAGCAGACCAGCGTCGTAAAGTTTCTCTTTGCTTTGCAACACTCTGGCGCGCGACTCAACCAGCTCGTTCGCTATCAAAACTTGATTCCAGTTGATATCGACCTGAGTAAACTGCTGAATAACTCGTTTCTGAATATCAATTTCCACTCTACGCATATCTTGCTTGGCGCTTAAAATGTTCAACGATGCTTCGTCCACTTTCGCTCGCACTGCACCATTGAGGTCAATCGGCAAACTCAAACTAATCCCAGCGTTAAACTCGCCGTTTGAACGATTGTCACCATCGCTGTAGCCCACACTGCCTTTGACGGTTGGGTAGTATCCACCTTTAGCTGAATCTTTCGCGAACTCGCTCGCTTTCACCATCTGCGCCGCCACCAACAGCTCTGGACTGCTGTCTTTAGCCAGCTTTAGCCATTGCTCCTGAGAATCCACCAGCATCGGCGGCTGAATCAAAGAATCCGTTCGAATTTGGTCGACACTCTCCGGCATTTGATTGATTAACGCCGCAAGCTCTGCTTTTTTCACTTCGAGATCGGCTTTTGCATTGAGGATACTTGCTTGCTCAGAAACTTGATTCGCTCGCATCTCTTCAACATCAACCGACTTCACTTTGCCTGCTCGATAGCGTTTCTCGATGATGTTGAGAAGTTCCTTCCCCTCCTCCAGCTTGGACTGCGCCAATTTGAGGTCGCCCTTTGCGCTTGCCACATCTAGGTAAGCGGTGAGCAACTTCTGCGCAAGCTCGTTATGTGATTGAGATAGCTCTAACTGTGCTTTGAGATAATTGGCATTCGCTTGATCCAGTTCCGACCACAAACTGCTATCCCAAATAGTTTGAGATAAGGTAGCGCCGTAACTGTTGGAATGGCTTGAGGACTCATTCCAATCCGCTGACGCACTGGCACTTAAACCCGGCAATAACGCACTGCGGCTACTCTGTACGCCAACCTCGCCAAGCTGGACGCCGATTTTCGCTTTTTCGTAATTTGGATCGTTCTGCTTTGCTTGTTGCCAAGCTTGTTCAATAGAAATTGCGTAGGTCGGCAAACTGAGCGTGGCAGCCAACAATGCAAAGGCGATTGTTGATCGTTGCAGCTTAACCATGCGCCGCTCCCATCATACTGTTGTCGATAACCTCTTCATCAAGCTCCACGCCGTCAAGCACTTCGACATTGATGCCATCTGACAGACCGAGTTTCACAGGTTGTTTATGAAACCCTTGTTCTGAGCTATCGGGGATCAGAACATTCGGTGCGTCACCATCAAATTGCAGAGCGCGCTCCGGTAGCGTGAGTACGTTTTCAGACTTCTTAAGAATGATTTGAGCCGTCGACGAAAACCCAGAACGAAGCAACACATCTTGTGGGATCTTGAGTTCTCCCACTTCAACCTCAAAACCGTTATCAAAACTTTTTGCCGAAGCATTGCCCTCTGGTGAGTTAAGGTTCTCAGATTGAATCGCCACTTTGGTTAGCACACCAGAAATCGCCACATCAGGATAAGGCGCAACCGTCAACATAACGGGCATTCCCGGAGACAACTGCGCAGCATCATGCTCACTGACGCTGCCTTTAAAAATCAGACTGTTCATGTCGGCCAATGAAATCATTTCAGTCGCGGCTTGGCTTGATTGAGTCGAGATGATCGGCTCTCCGACCTCTACTTTCTGGTTGAGTACCGTGCCATCAATTGGCGCGTAGATCGTCGACGTTAAACGCGCATCACCGATAGACGCCTCACCACTGCGGATGAGTTCGAGATTCTGGCGCTTTTGCAATACGTCCGCTTGCGCAGATTTGACTGCCGAGCGCGCACTTACGTATTCGTCGTAGTTACTTGGAATAATGTCCTGCTTGACCAAGCTTTCTAAGTTGGACAGTTTTTGTTTGGCGGATTCCAGATCGGCTTCGCTACGCATGAGTTCTGCCGATGCATCCGTTAATGCTTGGGGTGTTGGGTTTGGACGCACTTTGATCAGCGGCTGGCCTTGCTTCACCTTTTCACCAACTTTCGCGTAAATTTCACCGACGATACCGTCAATTTGTGACTTGATAGACACAGAGTGTGCAGGGACAATTTTACCAACAGCCACCGCTTGTTTTTCAATCGTGCCTTTTTCCACAATCAATGTAGGCAGTAATTCTGGTTGAGCAGCAGATTGGAGATAGAAATACGTACCACCGCCGAGCAGCGCAATGCTCACAGCGGAGACAAGCCAACGTTTCGTCATTATTTATTCCAACAATTATTGGGTAGTCTAATGACTACTCCTAAAACACAAAGTTGAAGGAATAATATCCTGCTTTAATAGAGGTTTGGTTGTCACAGTTGGTATGGTTTTGTCAGTCACCTCTGACAATCAAAGACTAAAAAAATCTCGAGGAATCATTCAGCAAAGACGCTGTCTACGATGGCGACTAACATGCTCTGTAACCGCTCGTTTCAACCGCTATCAATTTCATTCTGAACAATGTGCAAAATGGCGCAGTTCGATATCCTCCAATTGCATATCCATACAGTCTTGCGCCTCACGTCCTAGAGCAGGAAAAACTGCATGCGCTTTTAAAATGCCTTGGCTGATAAAGCCGCATTTCTCCAACACACGGATACTCGTGTGGTTGCCAATATGCGGGGCGGTGCGAATGCGCGTTATACCCAAGCTTTGCAGGCAGACAACGCCAAGTTTGCAGGCTTGGGTTGCATAGCCTTTTCCCCGATAGCGAGCAGAAATACCAAAATGGATTTCACTGCTGTCTTGCTCAGGTATCAGCACCAGACAACCAATAGGAGTTTGAGAAGTGAGTTCTTCAATAGCGAAGACTAAGAGATTGGGAGACTTTTGATCATATTGAGCACGCCATCTTTCGATAGCTTCAAGGGTTTGATTAACATTTTGGTGGACTTGGCGATTGAGGAAGCGGCATGCTTGCTCATCGCCTAAATAGTTTTCAAACAGGGGAGCAGCGTCTGTTGTTTTGAGGTGTCTGATTGCCACTTGTTGAGATTCAACTCTCATCATGATTTAGCTCTGATAAACATTCGGTTTCCAGATTTGCATGAAGTTTTCTACTGGAGCAATAGGAGTGAACCCAAACTGTTCGTACAACCCATGAGCATCGCGGGTTGCAAGCATCATACGGCGTAAGCCTTGTAGTTCTGGATGAGCAATAATTTCTGAGATCAACCACTTACTGATGCCTTTACCACGGTGTACCTCCACAACAAACACATCGGCTAGGTACGCAAACGTGGTACGATCGGTAATTAACCGAGCAAAAGCAACGAGTTGATTTTCGTCATCCAAAACCGCAAAACAGAACGAATGGCGCAATGATTTCTCCAGGCGTTCTCTTGGAATGCCCTTTCCCCAATAACTGTTTGAAATGAACTGGTAGATAACGTCTAAATCCATGTCATCTAACGACGTGGTAATTCGAAACCCTTGCATTGTATCCCCCAACATTGATTTATATTTTCTCAGCCAAACAGACAAGCGAGTTGGCATTCGCCTCAAATGCTTGCGATGACCAAGACTGGTACTTCTCTATGATTCTGAATCCCGCTTGTTCAAGGAAAACGTCTATGTCTTCCAGCGGACGATATTTTAAATCAATGCTGGAATGCTCAATCATTCCACCTTCAAAATGGCGCTCTTTCTTCAAATACATGATGGATGTTTGCAAGTCATACTCGACCTTCATACCGAAATAATTCACTTCACCATAAGTTGGAGAAACATAGGTTTGCCACAGTGCCATCTCATTATCCAATTCTAGATTTTCTGGCGTTGGTAACCGCGTATCGAAAACAAATCGCTTACCTTTTTCGAGGTGTCTTGATATTGAGCTCAGTGCACCTGCTAGCATCTCATCACTTAAAAAGGCTTGGAATGCATTCCCTGTCATTATGGCTAGGTCAAACTTCTTACCTAACGAAAACTGGGTTGCGTCGAGATGAAGAAAACGCAAGTTACTCCTGCTTTTGGCTTTGTCCTTTGCGTGTTTGAGCATCCCTTCAGAAATATCAATGCCAATGGCGTCGTTGAGTTGCTCAGAGACTGGAATCGTGACAATGCCGGAACCACAACAGACATCCAATACACTTCGAGCATTGGTTTCTTCGATTAACCTTGTGATGAAAGCAATTTCTTGATGGTAATGCTGGTCGTATTGAGCATCGTATTCAATGCCCGACCCGAACTCGGTTAAATCTTGTGTTTTCAAAAACAGTCCTTGTTTGTTACTTATTTCAGCGGTGTGACTTTTTCAGCTCTAGCATCAAGTATCGACACACATAACCAACACCAGATACGTAACCAATCACATTTTCTAAGGAAACCACTTCCAACCCAGCTGGCTGACAGAGTTGCTCAACTTCACTTTCGGTATATGCCTTATGCACGACCGATCCACTATAAGTATTTCGAGGCAAATCTTGTCCATCCGGATCGTGGTATTGAAAGCTGATAAAACATCGTCCATTCGCAGTTAGCTTATGCGAAATGCACTCCAGAAGTTGTTGAGGCTTTGCTAGAAACTCAGTAAAACCAAGTGCGGTGATAAGGTCGAAGGTTTGCTCAAACAAAGGGGAAAATGGCTCATCGAGATTATGAACCGCGACACTTTGATAGAGGCTAGTTTGGCGCGCTTTATCAACCATTTTGGACGAGATGTCTAAGCCATGGATGGCGAGTTCTGGATAGTGACTTTTTACGACATGGCCGATACTGCCAGTCGCACAGGCTAGGTCGAGAACCGAGCCTTGCTCGATGGGAAAGGTTTTTAACTTCTCAGAAATCCAACGTGGACCGACGTAGTGACTGCCATCCACCAACTTTTGATAGCGATCCGACACATCATCATACATTTTTGCTACGTTCATCGTTTCCTCCTTGATAACCAGAACGATGCTCGAATGTAACACGCAATAAGCATCTAGACACTTATTGGTTAACTAGTCCTTTATGGAATGTGACCGACTGGTTGTTTAGGACAACAAAAAAATCCGATACTCTATATTTTGAATATCGGATTTTTATTGCGTTATCGAGCTAACCAAATTCTCGTTAATATTCCTATCGGAGTAGTAACGCCAGTTGTGACGGAGGAAATTTCACCATTTCTTAAAACATAAATGGTTGGGGTCACGCTAATTTTCCATTCGCGCATAATATCGCTTGAAGGATCGTTTATGTTTTCGAAACGATATTCTTTTGCCCTCATAAACTGCGCCACACGCTCATTCGGTCCCGACGATCCAGAAACGCCAACTACGGTGTAGTCATCACTCAGCCAACTCACGCTTGGGCTTACAAATTTACAAGCGGGACACCAAGTCGCCCAAAAATAAACAACGACAGGTTTTTCATAACTTTGCGCGATTGCATCGAAGTGTTCGCCATCGCTCAAGACTGAGCTCAATGGTGGTGACTCCTGTTTAGGAATATCTTTAGTGCGATACCAATCCATCGCGATGGAAATGACGGTGACAATGAGCACCATCTGTACGATTTGAACGAGCCAATATCGGAATGTTCTACGCCGCTTTGTCGAACTCATTGAATAGCTCCCCCACTCGCTTGCTTCACCGCACTTAAAACAACATCATCAGTCAGAATCACAGGTAACGGGATACCTTGCGGCGCTGCCGGGCCATAGACGATGTTAAACGGCACACCGTAACGCCCATGAGCTCGTAAAAAGTCAGTTACCGAGCCGTCCGGATGTGTCCAATCCCCTTTTAACGTCGCTACATTAGGGCTTTGCAGCAATGAGTAGACAGGATCTTGCCAGATCACACCGATCTTGTTCGCTTTACACGTGACACACCAATCCGCAGTGACATCCACAAACACCACTCGCCCATTATTGACGTGATCTTCAATCGCCGAGTTAGAAAGCTTCTGCCACGCTAAGTCCTCAGGAAGCGGTGTCGCCCATTGGTCGGCAGTGACACTACCAAGTAACAGGCCACCAACTATCAACACTAATGACGCAGTTCCGGATACAGCAAGCGCTTTCTCACCATACACTTTCTTAACTCTTGCCATCATTACAACAAAAGCAACCACAGCGATGAGTGCAATCCATAACATAGGTACATGATTTGCCATTAATGAAAGTAGCCAAACGCTGGTTGCCAGCATCATTATGCCAAACGCTATTTTAACGACATTCATCCACGAGCCAGGCTTTGGTAGTTTCAGCGCGATATTTGGAAACACAGCGACTAAGAGCCAAGGCAGTGCCATACCCAATGCTAATGCTGTAAAGGTTGCAAATAACGTTAATACGTCGGCACCCAAGGCAAACGCCACGGCCGTTCCTAGAAAAGGCGCGGAGCAAGGCGTCGCAAGCAATGTGGCAAACATACCTTGAACATAGTGACCAACTAGGGAGTTATCACCTTTCGAGGCTAGCCATGTATTGGTACCCGATGATAGACGGACTTCAAACAGCCCCAGCATATTGGCCCCAAACAAAGTGGTGACCAACACCATCAAACCTAAGAACCAAGGGCTTTGAAATTGCACGCCCCAGCCAATGGCATTACCTGTTAGCTTAAGCACCAAAATAAAACCAGCGAGAATCCAGAACGACGTTAATATACCAAGTGACGAGGCAACAAACTGAGCGCGAATTTGACGACGCTCGATACCTTGAGCGGCAACAATACTACTTAGCTTCATCCCCAAAACCGGAAGAACGCAAGGCATAATGTTAAGAATTAAACCGCCGAGCAACGCGAATAGAAAAACACTCGTTAGAGACGTGCTCGGCAACGGTTCAACTATTGCCTCAGCAGTTGCTTGAGTGGTTTCTTCTGCTAGTAAATTGGTGTCTTTGATGGTCACAAACAGCGACTGACCATCTAACTCCACATCGCCCAGCCAAGTATCAACGATATAGCTCGCGGTGACGATGTTTCCTTCTTGATGCATTCCTTCAAGCTTGAAGCTATAGTCTCGCGTTGCTTCATCGACACCATCCACCAGCACTTGTGGTTGTTGCCAACCCTGACTGTTCTGTAGCTTGATTTGTAGTTTCGATTGGTTCGCATCCCAACTCGCCTGAGTAACATCAATAAACGGCGATGGCTGCGGCACGTTACTCACTGCTTGAGCGTAACTGAACATCACGCCTTCATCGACTTTTAGATCAGAAGGCAAGAACGTCAATTGAATTTGATAGTCCGTCAGCACACAAATCGTCGTACAAGAAGAAAGTGTCAGTACCGCATCAATCGTGACAGGTTTGGACATGTCTTCGACGTGCAGCGTCATGGGGAACAAAGTGTCGCCTTTGTACCCAAGAGTCTCGATACCTAATAGTTCGAATTTTTGTGGGTGCGGCCATTGCCAATCCACTTTGGATAAATTTTGTGAATTTTGCCAATCAATAGAGGGTGCTACGCCGCCCTCACCAGGTGAACGCCAGTAAGTTTTCCAGTCCCCAGCCAACTTGACGTCCAGATAACCAGTGATTGTTTTGGCTTGCGGATCTTGTTGACCAGTGAGCACAAAGCGCGTTTGCACTGGAGGATGTTGTGGGTTGGTCAGCCAACCTGTATCAGTAGTTTGAGCTGAAATACTCAGAGAGAGCAAACTCAAAGCAAGCGTCATAAAAAACATGGACGCAAACTGAGTCAGTTTAGTAATTTGATTCATAGTGATTCCTAGTTAAAAGACAAAGGTGCTAAATAACTGACGCTAGTGGTCAGAAAGCACGCTTTTATTCTCGGAACACACAGAAAGTCAGATGGACTCGATACTTACGGCCTATCGGTTCCGTCCAATGTTGCGCACCAATATAGGCACTGCACAACCAAATTGCCGAAGCAAAAAGACCGACAAACAGAACAACAATAAATACATCGAGTTGATGTTGAGAAAACTGAATTAACTTTTCAGACAATTCGCACTTGCTAGTTTCTTTAGTATCAATCGACTTGACGCTCGAACGCTCATCAGCAAGTGAAACCGCGGGCGATTCCGTCTCATATTTCATAGAGCATGACGATGCAAAGCCTGAATTTTGCATCAGACACACAACGACCACCCAGCCAATAATCGCCAGTAGCCATTTTGCCCGCTTATGTGGCGTGTGATGTCGTTTAGTCAACAAACTCATAAGAATTCAGATAAAGTAAGAACGAAGAAGATAATACGCGAGTCGTCATAAAGCTCAAGTTGTATCCTCTAAATAGCCTTAAGAGGCTTCACTCGGTAAGCTTTAATCTAGCTTGCCATAAATATATGCCAACTCTGCAACGGTTTTTGCCGAGAACTTCTTCAATAGATTAGCTCGGTGTACTTCAACCGTTCGCATTGCTATGCAAAGTTCGTCAGCAATACGAATGTTGCGCTTTCCTTCAATGATCAAACGTAAAATGTCTTTTTCTCTAGGTGTGAGCGATTCATAAGCCGATTTTGCTGCTGCCATATCGAGGTTTGTGGCAGACTGCGCCTGTCCCTGCAAAATGGCTCGTGCCAGTTCATCGCCTTTGACTGGTTTTTGGAAGAAATTGACCGCCCCAGCTTGTAATGCATCGACCGCCATCGGGACATCACCATGCCCTGTCAGATAAATAACGGCCAACGGGCTGTTGGCTTGATTTAAAATTTGGTGCACTTGCTGACCACGAAGGTTGGGCATTCGACTATCAAGGATCACGCATCCGGCCTGATGAATGTTCACTTTATCGAGAAAAGATTGCCCATCAGCAAAAGTCGTCACGTTGAAGTCATGCTCTTCCAGCATAAAAGCGAGCGAGTCACGCACCGATTCATCATCATCGACTACAAAAACAGGTAGCTGCTTTTCACCGCTGCTCATTGAATGCTCCTATGTCTAGTTCAGATTAGTTTTGATATGGAAACACAAGCTCAACCAAACAACCATGTGGTGCTATCGAGCTGATGACAAACTCGCCACCATGCATTTCCATCACATCGCGACAAATGGCCAACCCCAGCCCAAGCCCTTCTTCTTTGCTACTCACAAACGCTTGAGTCGGATTCTCTTGCTGCAACCCTGTACCATTGTCTAACACTCGAATAGAGAGTTGACTGATTTGGTAATCGCAATGCAGGGCAATTTTACCTTGATAACCTGATGAGTGATATTTCTCTTGGAACAAAGTACACGCATCAATCGCGTTGCTGATCACATTAACTAAAACCTGTTGTACGCCAACTGCATCGACAAGTAACGGACGAATGTTCCCTTCTGTACTGGCCACAATAGAAATGTTTTGCTTCTGCATCCGAAAATGGAGTAACTCAATCGTGTCATCAATGAGTACTTGAAGATCGCACGACGTTTTGTCGACACTGCGCTTGCGAATCAACGTTCTTAATCGCTGAATAATTGCATCGGCTCTTTCAACTTGGCCCTGTATTTTCTCAAGCACAGGGACAATATCTTCATGAGGGCGCTTTTTGGCCAAGCGAAGTAAACCGCCTTCACTATAGTTGCGAATGGCTGCCAGTGGCTGATTGAGTTCATGGGCAAGACTAGTGCCGATTTCTCCGACAATCGCGACCCTTTGTGAATGTTCTAACTGTTCACTTTTCTCTTTTAATCGCAACGATGTCTGCTCCAAAGCTTGCTTACTCTTGCTAAATCGATACTCAAGCCAAAAGTGGTACGCGTTCAACACAATCACAAACATGAACAGCGCCCATGCCCATTCTTGATGACTACGCAGCCAGCGTAGAGCCTCACTCCACCAAGGTTGTTGCAACGGATGGAGATCCAACGCCTGATAAAGTTTGTCGATGCTCAGCAAGCTGACGGGGGACGTCCAACCTGACGCGCCTGCCGCAATAACCGCAGGGTGTTCAGGTGGCATCGCTAACAATACTTGCGCAATCTGTTTGGCGATCTGAGCTGAGCCGCGCTCTGTTTTGGCAAATGACCAGTTAGGATAAAGCGGTGTGGAAACAGCGCATAACGAGCGCTCGTTCGGCTGTTGATTTAAAACTCGATAATTACTCGGTTGTAAAAGCCCTTCACTTAGCATCTGTTCCAATAAACAAGCAGGGACAACGGCCGCTTCCACATTGCCATCACGTAATTGATACAGGTTGGCATCAATAGGAAAACCAAGATAGCGGACATCAGAAAAGAAATCGTTTGGATTAAGCCCCATTTTGACTATTTGATAGCGCATCGTTAGATAACCACCAAACGCTTTTTCTGATACCGCCGCAACGGGACGTCCAGAGACATCTTGCACCGTTTGATAACTTGAATTGGCTCGAACCACAAGCGCCGAACCAATGCCGTAATTCGAGTTTTGTGGTGCTCTGCTGGTTAGCGTTGCCATCCACGACAGCGCGTATTGCCTGCCCAACCGCACTGCCTGACCTGGGTTGGTTAAGATGAAATCCATGGTCTGAAACTTCACCGCTTCGCCCATTTCATCCAAGTTAAGGGGATGAAGGACAAAATGCACATCGGAAATTTGCTGATTGAGCCAATCAATGGTCGGTTGCCATCTCTGCTCGGCATAAAGATGACCACGTATCGCTAACACGCCCACTTCGACTTTTTTCTTGACCTGTGGCTGCTCTGCTTTTTGCTCTTGCATTCCTTGCAGATCTGCTTGTTCAGAAACTGCGCCCTGAGCCAAAGATGCAAAGGCAACTAAGCAAAGAACCCAAAACTGAAGCAACCGTGGCGTTTTGTTCATGATGAGTAGAATCGTTCCTTCGAAAGTAATGGAGCAAGAATAACAGCTACCCTTGGTAAACCACATTTGTTTTAGATCAAGTTTGATCTGGGTATGTGGAAATCCACAATATAAGCCTCGCAGTGCATTTCTCACAATGGAATCAGTCAATTCAAATACAACAAAAAAAGCAGGTGAGTTATGGATTCCACCAAACGTCGCTTTCTCAGCGCGGTCACAGCCGGAGCCGCGTTAATTCCAGTCGCTGGCATTGGCACGGCAACTGCGGGAAACATTATTCGAAATAACCAGTCCGCTGACCGAAAAGGACAAGTCGGGAAGCGTTATGCCATGGTGATAGATTTGCGTAAATGTGTCGGATGCCAGGCTTGCACTGTGGGTTGCAGCATCGAGAACCAAGCGCCAATCGGTCAGTTCCGAACCACCGTAAAGCAATACGAAGTTACGTTAGATGATGGCTCTACAGCCACGCGAGAAGCAAAAGCCTTTATGCTACCGCGCCTGTGTAACCACTGCGACAACCCACCTTGCGTGGCAGTGTGTCCGGTTCAAGCAACCTTTCAGCGCAAAGATGGCATTGTCATGGTGGATAACAGCCGCTGCGTCGCCTGCGCGTACTGCGTACAAGCTTGCCCTTACGATGCTCGCTTTATCAATGAAGACACCCTCACCGCAGATAAATGTACCTTCTGTGCTCACCGTCTAGAACAAGGTCTATTGCCTGCCTGCGTGGAAACCTGTGTTGGCGGTGCACGTGTAATTGGTGATTTGAATGATCCATCAAGCGAAGTCCGCCGCTTAATTGCGAAGCACCAAGACGATATCAAAGTGCTAAAACCCAATGAAGGCACCAAGCCTCACGTGTTTTACATCGGCATGGATGAACGCTTCACCAGCCACATCGACGGACAACCTGCTATTTACGACCCACAGGGAGAGCGCGCATGAACATCACCGAAGTGTTAGTCCAACCTCAAGCGATGGCTTGGCTCCCGTGGGCGGTGCAATATTTCTTCTACATCGGTTCGGCTTATGCGGCTGCTGTTTTATTCCTAATCGCCCTATTATTTGAAAAACACACCAGTCACAGACTGCGCGCTGCGCTTGTTCTGACGCTGGCCATCGGCGCCATCGTGGGGCCATTAGCGTTAACTGGCGACCTTCACCAACCGGGACGCGCATGGCATTTTTACGCACACATCACTCCGTGGTCATGGATGTCTTTAGGGTCGCTTTTCTTGCCTGTTTTCTCAGGTTTAGCGGTAGTGACTGCATGGCTGTATCTCCGCGAGGATCTGATCAACTTACGTAATCAGCCAGGGAAAGTACTGCCTCTAATTTCAAAGCTGTCACTGGGTGACTGGGCGCTCTCTCGTAGAGTCATGCTTATGGTATCTGTTATCACGGTGCTATCAGGCATCACCATTGCAGTCTACACAGGCGCTGAAATTGCAGTCGTTAAATCGCGCTCTTTATGGCACCAACCCGCGTCGCCGGTTCTTTGGTTTGTCACTGCATTTATGAGCGCGGTCGGATTTTCTCTGTTGATTTGGCTCTTGCTGCCTAGTCAGTCAAAGACGCTGACATCTGGCGATACTAATTTACTTAAAAAATCAGTGGTTACCAGCGGTGTATTAACGCTGATACTGCTACCGATTTGGGCATCCAACAATTCCGCATTTTCGCTCTATTCTAGTGAACAATGGATGCACAACATTGCCCTGCTCACTTTTGTCGTTTTAGGTTGTGTTTTGCTCGCTTTCATCTTCTTGCGCGATACCAAAAAGTCCGCATCAGCCAGATTTCGTCACGTCATAGGGCTCAGTTTCGTGTCTGCTGCCGCACTGGCAAGTGCATGGCTGATTCGCTGGTTTACCATCATGGAAGTGCAAACCATCGCCAAGTTCGATGCAGGGCTGTATCCATACCAACTCACTATGGATGGAAATGGCTGGATAGGCATTATCGGCATGCTCGGATTATGGCTTGCACTGGCACTGCTCGGTTCGGAGCTGGTTCAGTCAAAACAAAAGATCGAAGTAAAAGCCTCATCACTCACCTTAACTGAACGCTAATCAAAGAGGATTTCATCATGGATAACAAACGCCGTCAGTTTTTGAAATCAGGCATTGCAGTGGGTGGGCTTGGCGCATTCGCTGCGGGTTACGCTACCACCACCAAACACATAGTCGAGGGTGCGCTCGAAGGCACTGCGGGAGAAAAAACGCGTGATATTCACCACGGTAACTCGCTTGAACCAGAGTACACGGTCAACAGCAAAGGCAACCTAATCCCTAATCCAAATCAGCGCGTTGCGCCATCGATGTGCTTTGGTTGTTGGTCACTGTGCGGATTGCGTGTACGCATTGATAACCGCAGCGACGATATTTTGCGTATTACTGGCAACCCATATCACCCACTCTCTCATCAGCAAAACATTCCGTTCGAAACGCCAGTCAAAGATGCTTATTTAAGTTTGGCAGGAGAAGCGGGCCTTGACGGTCGTTCAACAGCATGCGCACGTGGCAATGGGATGCTAGAAATTCGCAACAGCCCGTACCGCATTACTCAGCCACTGAAACGAGTTGGAAAACGCGGCGAAGGAAAATGGATTCCGATCAGCTACGAGCAATTGATAGAAGAAGTCGTAGAGGGTGGTGATTTATTTGGTGAAGGCCATATTGATGGCTTACGCGACATCCGCGATTTAACAACGCCCGTAGATCCTGAAAACCCAGAATATGGACCGAAAGCCAACCAATTGTTAATGACCAACGCCGGTAACGAAGGCCGAGACGACATATTCAAACGCTTCGCGTTCAACAGCTATGGTACACGTAACTTTGGGCATCATGGCTCTTACTGCGGCTATGCATTTCGTGCTGGCAGCGGCGCATTTATGAACGACTTAGATAAGAACGCACACTTAAAGCCAGATTTTGATAATGCGGAATACATCATCTTCATCGGTATGTCGCCAGCTCAAGCGGGTAACCCTTTTAAGCGTCAGGCGCGCCAACTCGCCAATGCGCGAACAGAAGGCAGCTTGGAATACACCATCATCACGCCAAGTTTGCCGGCGGGTTCATCGAGCTTGGCCGCCGGTGACAACAACCGCTGGATACCAATCAAACCGGGCACCGACTCTGCCCTCGTGCTTGGCATGATCCAGTGGATCATCGAAAACCAACGCTACAACAAAACCTTCTTGGCGCAGCCGGGGGCAAACGCGATGAAACGAGCCGGCACCGCGCACTGGTGTAATGCTACGCATCTTGTGATAAGCGATAATCAGCACCCGAGAAACGGCACGTTTTTACGCGCGTCGGACTTGAATCTGCCATTCGAGGGCGAAGCGTTGTCTGACTCCGACCCGTACGTCATCGTGGATGATCAAAGCGGCGAATTTGGTGTGCATACCCAGACAGAAGAAGCGGCACTGTTTGTCGATAAAACGGTTTCGCTTGCATCAGGCGAAGTACGAGTAAAATCGTCTCTACAAAGGCTCAAAGAAGAGGCGTTCAAATACAGCCTTGCGTTCTACAGCAAACAATGTGAGATCCCTGTTGAGCAAATCGCAGAACTAGCGAAACGCTTCACCAGCTACGGCACAAAAGCGGTGGTCGATACCCACGGTGGCAACATGCACACCAATGGGTTCTATAACTCGTTTACCATCATGATGCTCAATGCATTGATTGGTAATATCAACATGAAAGGCGGCGCGATGGCCAAAGCGGGTGGCTACCCAACTTCCGCTGCGGGTCCTCGTTACGACTTCACCAAATTTGCGGGTAAGGTCGGCCCGAAAGGCGTCTTTCTATCGCGCAGTAAATTCCCCTACCACAAAACCAGCGAATACAAGCGTCGCGTTGAGGCAGGAAAATCCCCTTACCCAACTCGCGCACCTTGGTATCCGTTTGCAGCGCCACTGCTGACAGAGCACCTATCTGCGGCTATTGATGGTTATCCATACCGCGTTAAAGCGTGGATCAATCACATGGCGAACCCAATGTATGGTGTACCCGGTTTGAAAGCGCTGCTGGAAGACAAGCTTAAAGATCCAAAACAACTCGGTTTGATTGTGTCTGTTGATGCGTTCATTAACGAAACCACCGCATTGTCGGACTATATTGTGCCGGACACGGTCACCTACGAAAGCTGGGGTATGGCAACGCCTTGGCACGACGTTCCGGTGAAAACCGTCACCGCTCGCTGGCCGATTGTGGGAGCGCGAACAGAGAAAACCGCCGATGGTCGTTCAATTTGCTTAGAAAACTTTTTGATTGATGTCGCCAAGAAAATGCAACTAGGCGGCTTTGGTGACAACGCGATTCAAGATGCGCAAGGGAATTGGCACGCCCTCCACAGCGCTGAAGATTTCTACTTACGTTCCGCGGCAAACTTGGCGTATGTGAAAGGCGGGGTGCCTGAAGTTTCGGCAGAAGACATTGCGTGGTCCGGCCTAGAGCGTTTAATGCCAGCCATGCAGAAGACGCTGACAGCGGATGAGATGAAACGTGTGGCGTTTATTTTTGCTCGCGGTGGACGCTTTGAAAATGCAACCGAAGCGTATCAAGGTGAGCAAATGAAGCACAAATGGACACGACCTGTTGCGATATGGAATGAACGTGTCGGCAGCGCAAGAAACACCATGACCGGTGATTTCTACACCGGTTGCCCAACATGGCATCCACAAAAACTGGCCGATGGCACACCAATGGAAGACCAGTTCCCAAGCTCAGAGTGGCCTTTCAGCCTGACGAACTTTAAATCCAACATTCACAGTGCGGTATCCAATCTATCGCCAAGGTTGAACTCGATTAAAGGCGTAAACCCAGTGTACATCCATCCAATCGATGCCGAGCGCGCAGGCATTAAAACAGGTGATGAGTTTGTTATCGAGACACCATCTGCAAGCACCAAAGCACTCGCGATGATAGTCAGCGGGATTCGCCCTAGTACACTCGGATTTGAACATGGGTTTGGTCATACCGAGCTAGGACAACGCTCGCACTGGATCGGCGATAAACAACAACCCGTAAAAACGCGCAGCCAAGATGGCGTCAACATTAACGACATTGGCTTAATTGACCCTACTCGAGAAGGCAAAGGCGTGTTGTTGGATTGGGTAGTGGGCGCGGCGGCACGTCAGTCCCTGCCGGCCAAAATCCGCAAAGCGTAACGCCGCACGTTAAGACGTCTCTACCACTTAGAGCTGCCGATTTGTGCAGCTCTTCACCACTTTGTTTTTATCGCTTATAGAACAACCAATAAAAACAAATACGGCCATTTACACTTATTAAATATGTGGAAATCCACAATACCTTTCATTATTGACAAGGCCGACAATATCGTCCAAGTGACTACCAAGTAGCACTTAGACATATTAATAAAAATTAAAGTGAGTCAGCATGTCAAAAATTCTTCCAGTGGTGGTGGCCTGTTTGTTAGCAACCACTATGGGCGCAAGCGCCTCTTCTATTCCGGAAAAAGCCAGCGTATGTAGCGGTTGTCACGGCCAAGATGGCATGGGACAGCCAAATATCGCGCCGATGATCGCTGGTTTAAACGCGAACTATCTCAACACTCAAATCGAACTATTCCTTAGTGGCGAACGCCAAAATGTGGTCATGCAAGGCATGGCGAAGGAACTCAACGATCCCGCAGACCGTAAGGAAGTTATGGAGTACTTTGCTAACCTCCCGAGCTACGAGTTCACGAATCCAGAACAACGCGGCGACCAAGCTGATATTCGTAACCCGTATCGTAAATTAATTTTCCAAGGCGATTGGGATAGAAATATTCCAGCTTGCGCAACTTGTCATGGAGCCAGCGGTATGGGCGTCGACAAGTTCCCTCGCCTCGCAAGCCAACATGCTGATTACTTAAAAACGCAATTGATGGCATGGAAAAACGGCACTCGCAGTGGCGACCCGCTCAATATGATGGGGACCATCGCAAAAAATCTCACTGACAAAGAGATCGAAAATCTTGCTTACTACTTTGCCTCATTACGTTACTAGGAGCAGTCATGAAACGTTTCTATTCTTTGTTCGCACTGCCTTTCATTTCTACGCTCGTACTAGCTAACGATCCATTACCGGACCGCCAGAAAGAGCTACCTGCGATAGAAAAAGAAAATCACGGTGAATACTTAAAACCGCGTGATCTCAGCACAATCCCAAACACCGCATTTGGTGAGCAAGTAAAACGCGGTTACTCGCTCTTTGTTAACTCACAACAAATGCGCGGAAAATACGTTGGCAACGAACAAAACTGTGTGAACTGCCATATGGAGGCAGGACGAAAAGCAAACGCTGCGCCACTGTGGGCAGCTTACATGGCATACCCGGCATATCGTAAGAAAAACGATCGCGTAAACAGCTATGCTGACCGTATCCAAGGTTGTTTCGAGTATTCCATGAACGGTAAAGCGCCCGCTTACGATTCGACAGAAATTGTTGCCCTTAGTGCTTACGCCTACTGGTTAGCGATGGGCGGCTTGCTTGACAAACATGGTATGACGGATGAACCCATCCCAGAGCTAGACGCAAAAGCGTTGCAAATTGGTGGAAAAGCAAAAGACTTTCCGTTGCCTGAAGCCATCGCACAAGCATTACCAGTTGAAAAGCGAGGTAATCTCTCTGGGCGTGGCTACCCAAAAATCGCCGCCCCTGAGAAAGAACCATCAATAGAGCGAGGCGCATTGGTCTACGAAAAGAACTGTGAAACTTGCCATCGCGCCGACGGTTCAGGCATCAAAGACACCAACGACCATTCATACATTCCACCACTTTGGGGCGAATATGCGTATAACTGGGGCGCAGGTATGCACCGGATTAACACAGCGGCCTATTTTATTTACGAAAACATGCCGCTTGGTAAAAGTGTACAGCTGACAGAGCAAGAAGCTTGGGATGTCGCAGCATACGTCAACAGCCATGAGCGTCCACAAGATCCTCGATTCAAAGGCAATGTCACCGCAAACGCGGAGAAATATCACCAGCACCAAGGCTATTACGGCAAAACGCTCAACGGTACGCAAGTCGGCTCCAATGCCTTTAAGAGCGGAACGGTCAAGTAAAGTACAACTAAGTACCTTAAATAAAATGCTCTTTTTCCCTGCTCTGATTATCTGGGCAGGGTTACTTACCCTTAAAAACAAGTAATTACCCCCCTCCACAGACAAGCAATATCACATTATTTTCGACTTCCAACATACTCATCTTCGCCGTAAAATCTTGTACCAAACGCGACTTCGTTTATGTCTTAGATCTCCCATATCCTCTAATGCCAAAAGTAAGAAACTCGTAAACTCCTGAATCAAAACAAGCGTGCCTAGTGAAAAAAGAGTATTCTTAAAGCAAATGAATCTAAAACCTACCCGATGAGTATTCAACCTAATTCCCGTCAGTTAATTTCATGCGAAGAGTGCGGCCTTGTTGTTCGCATTCCCGATATCGAACAGGGGCAAAAAGCACAATGTCCTCGATGTTCGCATTCGCTGACTAAAGTGAATGCCAAGCCTTACCAAAGCGTGATCGCCATATCATCGGCATGTTTGATCATGTTAGTGCTAAGCATTTCTTTCCCTTTTATGTCGTTCAGCGTGCAAGGGTTGTCGCAAGAAATCACCTTGTTGCACGCTGCCAAAATGCTGGCTGAGTTTCAAAATGTGCTTTTGGGTGTGCTGCTACTCGCAACAGTTATCGTTTTGCCTGCAATCTATGTTGGTCTCATTCTCTTTCTTCACCTTGAAGCATTAAAAGCACGTAAACATACCCCCTCTAGAAAGCAGCAACGAATGGCAAAAGTTTTATGCCGTCTTCTGTTTCGAGTCGAACCCTGGTTAATGGTGGATGTCTTTTTGATTGGCGTGTTGGTCAGCTTAATTAAAATCGCTTCCCTCGCAGACATAGGAATGGGCACTTCATTCTGGGCGTTTTGTGTATATACCGTTCTGGTAGTCAAATGCATATCAATGGTCGACAAAAGCTGGCTCTGGGGGCACTTTATTCCAGCTATCGAGCTATCTAATGTAAAAGAGGGTGATACGCACCATAACCACAACCATATTGGTTGTCATACGTGTCACCAGCTCAACCCTATTGAAGCTAAAAAACACCAACACTGCATTCGTTGTAAAAGCCCTATTCACAAATACAACCCCGCAGACAACTTACAAAAAGCTTGGGCGCTTTTGTTTGCTTCAGTCATTTTCTATATCCCTGCAAACCTCTACCCTATGATGTACACCGTAAGTCTTGGACATGCAGAAGGTTCGACTATCATGGAGGGGGTAATATTGCTTTGGCATTTAGGTTCTTACCCTATTGCGATGGTAATTTTCTTTGCTAGCGTATTTATTCCAATGGCGAAAATGCTGGCACTCGCGTGGCTGTATTACAATGCGCAAAAAGCGCGATATCTTCCGCACGAAGAGAGTATTTCACGCTTAAAGATCTACCGCATAACTGAGTTTATTGGCCGTTGGTCCATGATCGATATCTTCGTCGTCGCGATCTTAGTTGCACTGGTTCAGCTGCAAAACTTAATGGCGATTTATCCAGGTCCTGCTGCGCTCTCTTTCGCGGCAGTGGTCATTTTTACTATGCTTTCTGCAATGATATTTGACTCACGTTTGTTGTGGCAATTGCCACAAAACGAAGTGCAGGAGCCGATTTCTGACAACTTAAACGAGAAAGCCAAATATGAGTGATGAGAACAACGTAACCGCTCAAATAAAACCGCAAAAGCAGATTTCTGCGATATGGATTGTCCCGATCCTTGCGCTAGCCATGGGAGCGTGGATGCTGTTCCAATATATCAACAGTACAGGCCCACAAATTACTCTCCAACTGCCAACCGCAGATGGGATTGAGGTTGGCAAAACCGAAATCCGAGCATTGAATGTAAAAGTCGGACTGATTACTGAAGTCACTCTCAGTGAAAATTACGATCACATCATCGCTAAGGCACAAATGAACAAGGATGCAGAACGCATGCTGCGAGATGACACCATGTTTTGGGTGGTGAAGCCTCGTATTGGCCGTGATGGCGTTTCAGGTTTAGAGACCTTGCTCTCTGGCGCTTATATCCAACTTCAACCGGGTAAATCTAAGATAGAGAAAGAGCGCTTTACGGTCTTAGATGTTCCCCCAGTGGCCTCTCCTGATGCAGAGGGGTTACGCCTTGTGTTAACACACCGCGAGGCCGGTAAACTAGGCGTTGGTGACCCCGTCATTTATAAAGGCTTTACGGTTGGTCGTGTAGAGAAAACCAGCTTTGATGTTGACACTCGCAAAGCGTTATACCAACTCTTTATTTTCAAGCCTTATGACAGCTTAGTGCGCACTCGTACCAAGTTCTGGCTGAATTCTGGCGTAGATTTACAGCTCAATGCTGAAGGGTTCGAAGTCAAGTTTGGCTCATTAGAGAGCATGCTAACGGGTGGTGTTACCTTCGATACCGTTCCAGGTCTTGAATCCGGTGAACAGCTCACTGAAAATATGGTCAACTTCCGCTTGTACGATGATATTAAACAACTTCGAGAAGGCATGTACGATGATTATATTGAATTCGTTATGCTTTTTGATGAATCGGTACGAGGACTTAAACGTAAGGCACCTGTCGAATATCGAGGCTTGAGAATTGGTACTGTGATGCGTGTACCAATGCGACTTCCAACCCCAGAAGAGAACTTTTCTGCGAAAAAAATTCCTGTATTGGTACGTATCGAGCTCGGCCGTGTTTATGGCGATTTCCAATCCCAATCTTTACCAATGTTAAAAGATAAATTGAAGAGTGAGTTTGCTAAAGGCCTACGTGGTACTTTAAAAACAGGTAACTTATTAACAGGCGCACTATATGTTGACGCCGACTTCTATCCAAATGACGAGCCTTACGTACCGAGTAAGTTTGCTGATTTAGATGTTTTCCCAACCATGCGTGGTGGTTTTGCGCAGGTTCAGCGCCAAGTGAACGACTTCCTAAATAAGATTAATAACTTACCGATGGAAGAAACGCTAGATTCTCTCAATTCAACGTTAAAAACGTCTGAAAAAACGTTAGCTTCAGCAGAACGCGTGGCGGACAGTATTGATAAACTTTTGAATCAAAAAGAGACGCAAGAGATCCCAACAGATATTCGCCAAAGCTTACAGCAATTACAAAAAACACTCGATGGTTATGGGCCCAACTCAACCATGTACAGCGAAATGGAAGCCACGCTAAAAGAATTAGAAAGCGTGATGACAGAGTTTAAACCCGTACTTAAACAGCTAAACGAAAAGCCAAACTCTCTTGTGTTTGGAGAAGATGAAATCAGTGACCCAATACCAGTTAAAGGCCAAAACTAATGAAACGAGTATTCTTTCTGTCTATCGCGCTATTTGTCGGTCTAACGGGTTGCAGTAGCGCTCCGCAAACTAAAGGAGCTATGTACCTTCTACCTAAGGTGGAACCAGTGACGCTGAGCTCTTCTGATATCGCTCAGCGCCCAACTTTAGTTGTTCGTCCAGTGACATTGGCGAGTTATTTGAATGATAGTGGCATTGTTTATCGAACCTCTGAGACCCAAGTTATTCAGGCGAAACACAATCAATGGGCGCACAGTATTTCTGAGCAAATCACTCAGAGAGTCGTCGCGGAGCTGCGTCACAAGCAAAGTCATTACTGGCCGGCTGAAATGAATAATCTGTTGGATCAAAGCGGTGAAGCCAAACTCCAGCTTACGTTAAATAAATTTAATGGCAGCTACAAAGGTAATATCGAAATTGAGGGGGAATGGTTACTCATTAATGCCGAAGGTAAGGTAGAAAACAGCGCGCCAATACAAATCTCTCAGCCGCTTCAAGATGAGGGCTATGAAGCGCTCGTCAACGCTTTATCCATAGGCTTAGAAAGCCTAACCTCAGACATTGCCAAACAACTCTAAGTCAATGTTAATTACAGGGAAGCAAGTTGCTTCCCTTTTTTATGCAGAGTGTAGCGACTTCTACTAAGCTGAAAGCTGACGAAAAGCCGAAAAGGAAATTGGATGAAACCATGTAACCTGCTATCACTCTCCTCACTCATTCTTGTATTACCTACATCAGTAGCGCTCTCAGCCGAGACACAAGAATCTCGTTGGCGAAATAGCATAGAAGTGTACATGCTAGGACTGAATATCCACGGGGATACCAGTATTGGTCGCTTTTCATCAGAGGTGGATGTCGATCCTAAGTTCATCGTAGACCACCTCGATATTGGGGCGATGTTGCGATTCGAGAGTATTTACCAAAGTAAGTGGGGCTACTACATAGATTATAGTTTCATGAACTTAAGTGGTGATGTTAATAATATCAAGGGCGCTCTGCCTAACGCTCGTTATCGTGCGGACATCGAAATACGGCAAGGTGTTCTAGAAGCAAAGGCATTCCAACGCGAACAATATTCATTTGGTAAACTGGATTATATGTTTGGATTACGTTGGTGGGACAATGACATCACCGGCAAGCTGTATCGTAATGACAACCGGGTACTAGAAGATAGACTGTCATTACAAGAAGATTGGGTCGATTTTTTAGTTGGCTTGCGACTCATTGATGAATTGAGCGAAAACTGGCGATTTCATGCCAGCATCGACGCCGGACTTGGCAACGATACTCACTTCACTTATGCCATTCAAACTGGTGTTCGTTATAGCTTTAACGAATGGTCTGATCTCAACTTAGCTTACAAGTCGACCTGGGTCGATTACAAAAATGAAGAGGTATTTGAATATGATACGGCTTCTCAAGGGCTTTTAGTCGGACTTGGCTTTTACTTTTGATTAGGTTGAACCCTAGCCTATATTCAAGCGTTGTAACTTGTACCAACTCTAGGTACACGTCTAGTGCCACGTTACAGATGCTTAAATAAGGCAAATTGATCTTCATCAGACTATAAATTGCTCTTCGGTGCTACTCTCTGTCACAAAATATAAAACCCCACTCTATGACCTCATATAGGTCTTGTTGATAAGGTTCCCGAATAGCAATGTCGATTAACATTTCCGATTTAACCACCGCCCTAAATAAGGTGGAGCATATTCATAAAGTGCAGCTTGAAAACGTACATCAGTTCTTCAAAGCAAACGAAGCTTTCTCGTTGCAAACATTCAGCCAGCTGATATCAAGCGACTCGCTTGATGATCGATTTAAAACCATCGATAAAGCGTTCTCTTTGCTTGGTGATGCAAAAACCTACCTTTTAGAAGCGTCTTACCTTATTAAGTAAAAAAGAAAGCCCCGATAAAATTCATTACCGAGGCTATCATTTTCTATCTAAACTACTGATTTACAATTTGTAACGATCATCAATTACCGTTAATTCTGGGAAGGTTTTACCCTCGTCCATCGCTTCTTCTGTCTCTTCTTTTACTTGGTTATCAATCCAGAAATTACCGATATCCATTGGATGAAGCACCCATTCTGTCGCTTTTGTCATGCCATTTTTAGGAATTTTAACCCAGCGCCAATGAGCAACTCGAGAATAAGGCACCATGTAGCCAGGAACGATGATATTCGCTTTGCTGACATAGTTTTGGATTTGATGCGACAAGTCGTAACGTTTCTCCTGATCAAATTCAGAGTCATACGCTTCAATTAACTTGTCTAGCTCAGGGCTGCTGTAGTTGGTGTGAGCATTCGTTTGTGGTCGATTTGCATTATCCGAGTGTAGGTATTCCCAATACGCAGGGATCTCACCAGAGCCCATATTCAAAAACGCTAGCTGATGCTTTTTCTCAAGAATGTATTTAAACGCAGATGAGCCATCCACCAAGTTTAACGTGAACTCAAGACCAGCAAGTTTCGCTTGCTCTTTCAGGTATGCAATACGCGGTGTCCAAGAGTTGTATCCGTAGGTGATGGCAAAGCTCAAGCGTTGACCCTTGTCGTTAACACGAATACCATCTGCGCCCACTTTGTCAAAGCCCGCTTTTTCGAAGTGTTTAACCGCCGCATCAGCATCAAACTTTGGCGGTGTATTGTTAGGATCATCGTATTCGCCATGACCAAAGCCGAGTCCATGCGGTTTACGTGAATAATCTCCACGCATGATGTTTTCAATCATGCCGTCATAGTCAGTGGCTGCCATAACACCTTTACGCACTTCTAGGTTATCCAACATCGGCATCGCTGTGTTCATCCAAAGACCACCAGCTCCTTGCGGTGCTTCGTTAAAGCCCCAGTACTTTTGGATATAGCCTTTTTTGTACACATCACTATTGGTTTTGTCATGCCAAAAGCTTGGTAGCACCATCTCAAAGTAGTCTAAGTTGCCTTTCTCAAAGTGCTTCATGGCAATATCAGGATCGCGAATTACCTTAATGCGAACCTTTTCAACGTTATAACGGTTTTTATAGTAGCGGTTGTTGTATCCCCACCAATCTTCACCGACATGTTTGAATGTCACGCTCTTACCTTTCTTCACTTGATCAATGTAGTAAGGCGCTGCGGTTGGCTCAGATTTAAAGTTAAACTTTCTGACGAAGTTATCAGGCATGCCATCGTTATTTGCGTCCTTTTCTCCTTCAAAGAAGTGTTCAGGACGAGGCTGAAAACCATTACTTGGCATGTTAATCATAACCATAAGTGAGTCATGACTTTGAGCTACAGCAAGATTGACTTTGATCGTGTAGTCATCAATTTTTTCAACACTCACAATACTGTTTGTGAAGAAGTCGTTATACCACGGGTCGATAATGTCTTTTGACGTGTAGTACTTCATCATAAAGACGTAATCATCTGCTGTAATTTTTTCACCATCTGACCACTCGGCCGTTTCGTCGAGTTTAAAGAATACGGTTTTGTTGTCTTCTCCAAATGCCCATGACTTAGCAAGTTGAGGGATCCATTTGCCAGTATTTGGATGACGCTGAGCCAGTTTTGGTGAACCATCCATTAAGTATTGGCGCAAACCTGAGTTCGCATCTGGACCAACACTTCGTAATGTTTGCGGAAAGCTCTGAATGTAAGTGCGATAGGTGCCCCCTCGTACCGCCTCTTCAGAGGCAAATAGAGGTTCGTTGTTGTTTGAAATCCATTCGATATCAGCTGGCAATTCTGCCGCACTCAGTTGAAAACTGGCAGCGGTCAGTGTTGCTAGTACTGAAAATGGCAGTTTTTTAGTCATGTTTCTTCCTTGTTGTGTTTGCGCACTAAGGTCGTAACAAGGAAGACAGCGTGTGAAAGCTCACAGAAAGCTGCGATTTAAAATACGCAGATAGGAAATAATAGGAACGTAATATGAAGTGACGTCCTGCCAGCTTCTATATTAATTTCAAAGAGTTTCACTAGGTCATCCTAGACCTTACAACGCAGTGAATGCATATTCGCCATAGTATTCTTTAGACATTTGTAACGCAAGCCATCAATAACACATGGTTGCATTTTCGAGGCATCACAATGAGTTATGTTACAAAAGTGTGATCGGCATAGTACCAAGCCCTACTTTACTCAGAATAAACCGCAGAACCTTTATCTCAATTGGCCCCGATATACCAGTTACAGCGAGTAAATGACCAGACATAGCTGGTTAAAAGGAATGGTTGTTTACCGCGATTAGTATTTTCATTCGATGTAAAAAGTGAGGCATCTTAGCCTCACTTTTCTCCATACAATCGAGACAGTGCTTACATGTTAGATAAGCTCTCATTGATCGACTTCAGCACTTCTGCAGGATTTGACGCTTGAGTGATAGGGCGACCAATCACAAGATAATCTGAACCTGATTGGATAGCGTCTACTGGCGTCATGATACGGCGTTGGTCACCTTGTTCTGAACCAGCAGGTCGAATACCAGGGGTCACTAATTTAAATTCTTGGCCTAGTTCGCTCTTCAGTAGTGAGGACTCTTGCGCTGAACATACCACGCCATCTAAACCTGCGTTTTTGGTCAAGGTTGCTAGACGAATCACTTGCTCCTGAGGCGCAACATTCAAACCAATACCAGCTAAATCACTTTGTTCCATACTAGTTAGTACCGTTACACCGATAAGAAGTGGACGATCTTTACCATATGGCTCAAGAATTTCACGTGATGCCGTCATCATACGCTCACCACCGCTCGCGTGTACGTTCACCATCCATACACCCATTTCAGCCGCAGCGCGAACTGCTTTCGAACAGGTGTTTGGAATATCGTGAAATTTTAAATCTAGGAATACAGAGAAACCACGTTTATGGAGTTCACGTACAAAATCAGGACCAAATAGCGTAAACATCTCCTTGCCAACTTTTAGTCGGCATGACGCAGGATCAATTCTATCTACAAACGCAAGTGCATCTGCTTGGTTATCATAATCCAGTGCGACAATAACTTTTTGGTCGATCATTTCATCTCCTAACTGTTTTGGTTCTTATTAAATAAAAAGTTAAAAAAATGCAGCGGACAGAAACTCTGCCAGCTGCATTAAGAATTATTCACCATCCAATCCGCGGATTGGCTTGATCGTCCCCCATCCTTTACAGGACGGACAATGCCAATAAAGGGAATGGGTAGAAAATCCACACTTCCGGCATCGGTAATGCGGTTTCACTTTTAACTGTTCACCCACCATCGCTTGTAGTGTTGATAGGCTGTCTTTCGCTCGACCATCTTCTGCTTCTGCAATGTGGTAGTCAATTAAACGGTAGAAGCCCTTCATGGTTGGGTTTTTCAGCAATTGTTTCGTCAGTAACTCTTGAGCAGCCCCAACGTTCTCGTGATGAGCAACTAATTGAGCCAACATCAACTCGGCTGATACGCCTGCTTTCTTATCAATACAAGCTCTCAGAAACTCGACAAGTTCATCTTCCTGACCCAGATGATGATAGCATTCTGCAATAGTTGGCAAGACATCACTGATAAAGTCTTTATCTTGCTCAAGTACCCCCGTCAGATATTTGATGGTGTGCTTATAGTCTTCAGACTCTAGGTAAATTCGTCCCAAAGCAATACTTGCTCGAACACACTTCGGGTCTTCCGCTAACGCTTTTTTAAAATGCTGTATTGCCTTATTAGTATTCCCATCAGCTTGGTCGAGCATGGCTATTTCACACCAAAAATGGGCAATATTTGCACGCATCCTTGAGCGTTTATTACCTAACTTAGCCAATTGGTTCGCGTAATAAATCGCCTTTTCCCATTCTCGTGTTTGCTGATAAATGGTCACTAATTGTTGAAGAGCCGCCTCTTTGTAATCTGGCTCTTCGACTAACTGTTCGAAGATTTTCTCTGCACGATCAAGAAAACCAGAGACCATGTAGTCTTTCGCTAACTGTTGAAGGGCGAGGTTCTTTTGGTCCAGTGTTAAGCCTGAACGAGAAATAAGATTTTGGTGAATTCTGATTGCGCGGTCGACTTCACCACGAGACCGGAACAGGTTACCCAACGCAAGGTGAGTATCGATGGTCTCGTTATCAACTTGGAGCAATTCAATAAAGTGATCGACAGCCTTATCTGATTGGTCAGAGAGCAGCAGATTAAGACCCGTCATATACTGACGAGAGATTTGATGAGATTGCTTCTGCTTGTCTTGCTGAGCGCTGCGATGCCCCATATACCAGCCATACGCAGCAGCTATAGGCAACAACAAGAAGAGTAGTTCAAGCATTAAAGTTAAGCCTTATCCTTATGCCTGTTTTTCAATGGCTGGCTTATCAGCAGCGTTGTTTGATTCAGTTGGTTCGTACTTTTTCAGTTTTTTCTTTAAACGACGGACCTGTAGCTGAGTTTTCAGTTGGATGCTACCAAATATAACCCACGCTAAAGCAAAGCCAACCACAAATACTACACCTAATAGCGTAGATAAGTGGAACTCTCCTTTTGCTAGAAGATAGTTAAAAGTCACGAGCTCTTGGTTTTGGGAACCTAACGCCAATGCAATTAAAAAGAGAGCTAAAACAGCAACGATTTTTATAATTTTCATGTTACATCACCCTTCTAGGAGTAAGTCGGTAAGATTATGCAGGAAAATGCTTCTTCAGACTACGTATATTAGCAATAATCTATACCCAAGTAACCTCAAGATGCTTAGTTTGTAGACATGCTTAGAAGTTAAAGTTATTTGGGTATAGAAAACAGCTGAATCCACAATTAGATTAGTAAACGATCTTGGATGTATGACTAACTTGGATACATTACAAAAAAGCGGCATACACAAACGTATGCCGCTTTTTTCAAACTAATAAGAGTGCATTAACCAATATTTACACGCTCACGAAGTTCTTTACCAGGTTTGAAATGTGGAACGTATTTACCTTCCAATTCCACTTTATCGCCCGTTTTAGGGTTACGACCTACGCGAGGCTCGCGGTAATGAAGAGAAAAACTACCAAAGCCACGGATCTCGATACGGTCACCGCTCTCTAGTGTAGAGGCCATGTGCTCTAAAATATCTTTTACAGCATCCTCTACCTCTTTCGCTGATAAGTGTGTTTGCTCAGCGCAGAGTCTTTCAATCAGTTCAGACTTAGTCATAGTTGCCCTCTTTGAGTATCTTTATCACTTATTATAGTAAGTAATACTAATTCCAACAAACACTTGCTGACAATTCTAGACAAATTTTATGCAAAATGCGCAATGAAGAAATGCCTTTTATTAAGATAGTTTACTGTCATTAGTATTACTACTTAAATATGACCAAATATAAAAAAGGAGCCTTGCGGCTCCTTTTTTGCTTAAGCGAGTATATTATTCGCCTTTAGCAGCTTTGAAAGCGTCAGCCATTGCGTTACCGAATGCATTGTCATCTTGCTTGTTGATAGATGCCATTGCTTCTTGCTCGTCAGCTTCGTCTTTAGCTTTGATAGATAGGTTGATTACGCGGTTCTTACGGTCTACACCTGTGAACTTCGCTTCAACAACATCACCAGCGCTTAGGATTAGAGAAGCATCTTCTACGCGATCGCGTGATACTTCAGAAGCACGGATGTAACCTTCAACGCCTTCTGCGATTTCAACAGTAGCGCCTTTAGCGTCAACAGCAGTTACAGTAGCGTTAACTAGAACACCTTTCTTGTTGTCAGCAACGTAAGCATTGAATGGGTCATTTTCCATTTGCTTGATGCCTAGAGAGATGCGCTCACGCTCAGCGTCTACTGCTAGAACAACTGCAGAGATCTCGTCGCCTTTCTTGTACTCACGTACAGCTTCTTCGCCAGCAACATTCCAAGAAATGTCAGATAGGTGAACTAGACCGTCGATGCCGCCTTCTAGACCGATGAAGATACCGAAGTCAGTGATAGACTTGATCTTACCAGTAACTTTGTCGCCTTTAGCTTGTGCTTCAGCGAATGACTGCCATGGGTTAGCTTTACACTGTTTCAGACCTAGAGAGATACGACGACGTTCTTCGTCGATTTCAAGAACCATAACCTCAACTTCGTCGCCAACATTAACAACTTTAGAAGGGTGGATGTTCTTGTTAGTCCAATCCATTTCTGAAACGTGAACTAGACCTTCAACGCCTTCTTCGATTTCAACGAAGCAGCCGTAGTCAGTTAGGTTAGTTACGCGACCAGTTAGTTTGTGACCTTCTGGGTAACGCTTAGCGATTGCTACCCATGGATCTTCGCCTAGTTGCTTAAGACCTAGTGATACGCGAGTACGCTCACGGTCGAACTTAAGAACTTTAACTTGGATCTCGTCACCAACGTTAACGATTTCAGATGGGTGCTTAACGCGCTTCCAAGCCATATCAGTGATATGTAGAAGACCGTCAACGCCACCTAGGTCAACGAACGCACCGTAGTCAGTAAGGTTCTTAACGATACCTTTAACTTCAGAACCTTCTTGTAGAGTTTCTAGAAGCTCGTCACGCTCAACGCTGTTCTCTGATTCGATAACTGCACGACGTGAAACAACTACGTTGTTACGTTTTTGGTCAAGTTTGATAACTTTGAACTCTAGCTCTTTGTTTTCTAGGTGAGCAGTGTCGCGGATTGGACGTACGTCTACTAGAGAGCCAGGAAGGAAAGCACGGATACCGTTTAGTTCAACAGTGAAACCGCCTTTAACTTTACCGTTGATGATACCAACAACAGTTTCAGCTTCTTCGTAAGCTTTCTCAAGTACGATCCAAGCTTCGTGACGCTTAGCTTTCTCACGAGAAAGTTGAGTTTCACCGAAACCATCTTCAACAGCGTCTAGAGCTACGTCTACTTCAGCGCCAACTTCAACTTCAAGTTCGCCAGCAGCGTTCTTGAACTGTTCAGCAGGGATAGCAGATTCAGACTTAAGACCAGCGTCAACAAGAACGAAACCGTTCTCGATAGCTACTACAGTACCTTTAACGATGCTGCCTTGTTGGAATTCTGTTTCGTTTAGAAACTCTTCAAAGAGTTGAGCAAAAGATTCAGTCATTTAATTAATCTTCAATAAATTAAACTTCCACGGGTATCCTACCGCATGGGGTTATTAAATTCGCCAGTCATCATCCTTGCGACCAACGCTCTTAGCCTAGTCGAGTATTATTACTCAGCTAGCTTCGATTCGATATATTGTAGTGCCTTTTCTACTACTTCGTCGATAGTCATCGACGTAGAATCTAGCACAAGCGCATCCTCAGCAGGGCGTAATGGCGCCACTGGGCGGTTACGATCTCGGTCGTCACGCTCTTGGATCTCGCTTAAAAGGTCAGCAAATCTAACATCTAACCCTTTCTCTTGCAACTGTTTAAGGCGTCGATTTGCACGCTCTTCAGCACTCGCATCAAGGAAGATTTTTGCTTGCGCACTCGGGAATACAATTGTGCCCATATCACGACCATCAGCAACCAGACCCGGAGCGGTCTCAAATGCACGCTGACGACGTAGTAATGCTTCACGAACACGTGGCAAAGCCGCAACTTTAGATGCTGCCATACCCGTTTCTTCTTTACGAAGCTCCCCTGACACATCTTCGCCTTCTAGAATGACCTTAACTAAGTCACCTTCCGCGATAAATTGAACGTCTAGGTGTGTTGCTAGTGGGACAAGAGCATCTTCTGACTCGGTGTCGACACCGTGGTGAATCGCAGCGAGTGCAAGTACACGATAAATTGCGCCAGAATCTAAGAGTTGGAAACCCAACTTTTTCGCCAGCAACATACATAAAGTGCCTTTACCTGCACCACTAGGTCCATCTACGGTTACAACCGGAGTTTGAGAGGACATGTTCTTCTCCACCAATAGTTTCTTTTCAGCAATTTGCTCGGTTTTCGAGGCGCACATTATACGGGTAATCAGTCTTTGGAGCGAGGAAAAATGTCGTGTAAAGCATTACACCTAATGCGTAATTGGATTCATCAATAAACATAAAGTTCAACAAAAACGGCGAGAGCTTCCGCCCTCGCCGTTTTAAATGTCATGAACTTAAGCTCGATTAAACAATCGGCTTTTGACCACGCTCAGCTAACTTTAAAATCACACTATCAGCGACTTTACCCGCCACACCTGCTAGCTTGTCGGCCAGTTTTTTCTTTTGTACATAATGCACAGAAAGTACAGTTTTATCTTTGCATGCCGCAACAACGATATCATCAGATGTACTAATGTCATCCACCAAACCAAGCTCTTTCGCTTGTGTGCCGAACCAGTGCTCACCAGTGGCTACTTTGTCTAGGTCCAAACTAGGACGACGCTCACGGATGAAGTCTTTAAACAAGACATGTGTTTCTTCAAGTTCTTGCTTAAACTTATCGCGCGCTTTATCGGTATTCTCACCGAACATCGTTAGCGTGCGTTTATATTCACCCGCTGTTAGTTGTTCGTACTCAATGTCATGTTTCTTCAACAGTTTGTTGAAGTTAGGAATCTGTGCGATAACGCCAATAGAACCCACAATTGCAAATGGTGCAGAAACAATTTTATCTGCTACACATGCCATCATGTAACCGCCACTTGCCGCAACTTTGTCAACAGAGATGGTCAGAGGAAGACCCGCAGCTTTGATTCGGTCCAGTTGAGAAGAGGCAAGGCCGTAACCATGAACCATACCACCGCCAGACTCTAAGCGAAGTAACACTTCATCACCTTCACGTGCGACAGCCAAAATAGCGGTGATTTCTTCACGTAGAGACGCGACTTCTTTTGCGTCTATGCTACCGTTGAAATCAAGAACAAATAGGTGTGGTTCACGCTTGCTATCTAATGAACCGTCTTTGCTCGCTTGTTTGATTTCTTTCTCGCGAGATTTGTCCTTCTCTTTTTCTTCTTTCTTGACGGCTTTATCTCGAGCCTTGATGAAAGCATCGTCATGCAAATGATGCTCTAACTGCTCAACAGATTGTTTGTGTTGCTCTGAAAGGTTGGTAATCTCTAACTCCCCTTTCGCCGCACCCGATTTGCCACCAGCCGATTTTGCAATAATGAGCAGAACAATTATCGCAGCAACCACCGTGATAATTTTGGCCAGAAACAGACCATAATCTAATAAAAATTCCAACGAGAGCTCCTTTATCTCATTTCAGATGACGTTAGTATGTTACGCAGAAACATCAGCGAGAAGGCAGCGCGGTTTGTAACCACTTGTTCTGATTGATAGCATACCTAACGAAAGTTCTGGAATTGGTATAACACATGAATTGGTGTATTGTAACCATCTTGTCACGATTACCAAGATTTTCCATTGAGAAACAGGCGTTTTTTAGCGTCAATTAACTATCATGGACCCTCTTACAATAATAAGGATTTATCGCCGTGAACTACTCCGTTTCAGCTGATGCTCTAAAAGGTAAAGTCATTCTTGTTACTGGCGCTGGTAATGGCATCGGCCGTCAAGCCGCGCTTTCTTATGCCGAGCACGGTGCAACTGTTATTCTCTTGGGTAGAAATGTGCAAAACCTTGAATCTATCTATGATGAGATTGAAGCTGCTGGCTATCCACAAGCTGCTATCATTCCATTGGATCTCAAGGGTGCAACTCAGCAGAATTACATTGATATGGCAGAGACAATCGAAGGACAGTTTGGTCGCTTGGATGGTCTATTACACAACGCAGGTGTCTTGAGTTCGCTGTGTCCATTTGATCAAATCAAAGAGGAAGACTTCGACGATATCATGCAGATCAACGTGAAAGCCGAAGTGCTAATGACTCAAGCATTACTGCCTGTGATGCGTAAATCAGAAGCTGGGCGTATTATCTTTACCTCTTCAACTGTCGGCCACTCTGGCCGCGCATTCTGGGGGCCATACGCTATCTCTAAATTTGCCGTAGAAGGCATGATGCAAGTTTTAGCTGACGAGCTGAGTGATACACCGATCCGCGTTAACGCAATTAACCCTGGTGCCACTCGTACTCGCATGCGTGAAAAAGCATATCCGGGTGAAGATGCGAATACTCTCAAAACGCCACTGGATATCATGCCGCTATATTTGCACTTAATGGATCCTGCGGTTACCGATGTGAACGGTCAGTGCATCGACGCTCAACCGAAGCGTAAATAACTCATTCAGGTTACCTCACATAATCGATTGAAAAGGCAGCAAACGCTGCCTTTTTTCATTTCTCTCTTCATAAAAATCTTGCGACTTTCTCCCACAGAAATATACTGTACATATATACAGGTATTTATTATGCAAGATATTATTCAGAACTTAAAAAGCCAACACCTTGTTTGGCAAGCAAATTTAACGAAAGCAGATCCTCAGCAGTTGCAGACTAGTTCCGGTTTTTCTGAATTAGATGATTTGCTCGGCGGAGGCTTTCCACCTCATGGTGTAGTGGAGATGGAATCTATTGGTAGTATTGGTGAATTGCGTTTGCTCGCTCCCTATTTAAAAGCCACTCAGACCAATGGTGTGACCGCATTTATTCAACCACCTGCGCTAGTGAATTCTCTGTTTTTACACTACATCGGGTTGGATATAAACCAAGTGTGGGTCGTTACTCCAACTCACCCCAAAGACGCTCTTTGGGCTGCAGAGCAATGTCTGAAAAGTGGGGTATGCAGTAATGTTTTGTTATGGCAAGAAGAGCTTGAAATACATCAAGTGAAACGCTTACAGGTAGCGAGTGAACAAGGTACTTGCCCTCTCTTTATGCTTAAAACAGATACTATCAACCGCTTGTCTTTGCCTGTGTCACTCAGTTTAAAACTGAAAGGCGACGAGCAAGGGATTCATGTTGAAGTGCTGAAAAGGAAAGGAGGCTGGAATAGAGGTAGCGTTAGTATCGGCTTCCAACACCATTACCCGCAACTGGTGAAACCATCATCTGAAACTGTGCACTCGACTGTGGTCAATTTCCCACTGGCGAACCAAGGTTAGTGATATGGCTCTGTGGATTTACTTGCACTTCCCTCGCCTGCAGCTAGACGCACTCTTTGGTGATAACCAAGAACAACCCGTGGTGATTGTCGAAAGCCAACGTTGCCAGATTCTTCAATACAACGAGATTGCCGAACAACAAGGCATTAAACCAGGTATGGGCCTAGGCAGTGCTGCGTCCTTGTGTCGAGATTTACAAGTGCATCCTTATCATCCGCACACCGAATGGAGCAAGTTACAAGAAATTGCTCAATGGCTGTATTTGATCACATCTGACGTTGTGTTGATGCCAAACCAAGGTATTTTACTGCGTGCTACTCCAATGCTCGCTCTGTATGAAGGGCTTGAAAACTATTGGAATAAAGTCAGAGCTCACTTATCGGAGCTGAAACTGAGTTTTCAATTCGGATGTGGTTTTTCGCCTTTTGCTGCCAAATTGATGGCAATATCAGGAGCGAACGTCATCAGTGAAGACAAATCTGCCATACAAAAAGCTTTATCACCACTACCGTTAAAACTGACAGATTTATCAAACGCTACCGTAGAGAAGTTACAACGTGTAGGTGTCACCACATTGCAAAACCTGCTTGAACTGCCATTGCAAGACATCGCACGACGCTTTGATATCGATTTGGTGAACTACGTTGGTCGACTGACTGGGCAGTTTAAACACCCTGTCGACTTTTATCACCCTACCGAATCCTTCCAAGTTTATTTAGAGCTCTTGTTTGAGATCGAAAACGTTCAGTGGATTGAAAAGCCGTTGGCCAAATTACTTCGTCAACTCGAAACCTTTCTTAAATTAAGAGATAAGGTCGCTTTTGAACTGTGTTTAACACTCCACCAGCGTGAGAAACAAGAGCAACACCTTCAACTCACTTCTGCGCAAGGTGATTACCTATGTCAGCGTTGGCAACAGTTAGCGAGTTTAAGCTTAGAATCACTCTCGCTTAATGGCCCAGTCACAGGGCTAACGTTAAAAGTCATCCGTCAAGGTGAGCCTCTTAGTGCATCACGCGATCTCTTTGCTGGGCAGAAAGGAAACATGAATGCTTTAGAGCTGCTCTCTTTACTGCAAGCTAAATTGGGAAAAAGTGCCGTTTTAAAACCCAATATTGCTTGCGATCCTAGACCAGAAAAGGCCAGTCAGTATCGCCCTGCTGATGCTCCGGATGAAAAGGGGCACGCCATACCATCCATACTACGCCCAGCAATGCAATTACCGACTCCCATTGTATTGCAAGAGCAAGTTTCTTTGGTCCACGGACCTGAGCGAATAGTTTCTGGGTGGTGGGATGGTGATGAGATCATGCGTGATTACTACATTGCACACACCAAGCAAGGCCGCTGGTTATGGATATTTCGCGATCAGCACAAGCACTGGTTTCTTCATGGCTATTTTTGTTAAATCGACAGTTATTTTTGTTGGGTCATTATGAGTTACGCGGAACTATTTTGTCAGTCTAACTTCTCTTTTTTGACTGGGGCTTCTCATGCAGAAGAGCTGGTACTCCAAGCTGCTTTCTATCGCTATCAAGCTCTAGCTATAACGGATGAATGTTCAGTCGCGGGCGTTGTCAAAGCCCATGCAACCATCGAACAACATAAACTCGATATCAAACAAATCGTTGGAAGTATGTTTTGGTTAAATGATGAATGCCAAATCGTACTGCTTTGCCCTTGTCGCAAGGCTTATGCCGAGTTGTGTCGTATCATCACAAACGCAAGGAGACGCAGTGAAAAAGGCAACTATCAACTGTTCGAATGGGATTTGATGTCGGTTCGACATTGTTTGGTATTGTGGCTGCCCACACATCAAGAGAGTGATCACTATTGGGGGCGCTGGCTCAATCAACACCACGCTAATCGTTTGTGGGTAGCGATTCAGCGCCATTTGAGTAACAACGATACTGAATACATTGCGCACTGCGAGCAGTTAGCACATGAATTTCAATTACCTATAACTGCCTGCGGAGGCGTTCTCATGCATGATGTTGAACGCTTGCCATTACAGCATGTACTTACTGCTATAAAGCATGGGTGTAGCGTCGATAAACTCGGTTTTGATCGTATTTCGAATACTGAGCGAGCACTTCGTCCTTTTAAAAAGTTGATTCGGATTTACAAACCAGAATGGCTGGAAGAAAGCACTTACATCGCCGATTTATGCGAGTTTAAGCTCTCCGATTTAAAATACGAATATCCTACCGAGCTGATCCCAGATGGTTACACACCCGACTCTTACTTACGTATGTTGGTCGAACGCGGTAAAAAGCTGCGTTTTCCTGAAGGCGTGCCCGCAGAAGTCAATCAAACCATCGAGAATGAACTGGCGCTTATTCAAGAGCTGAAATACCACTATTACTTCCTTACTATTCACGACATCGTAATGTTCGCGAAACAGCAAGGCATTCTTTACCAAGGGCGAGGTTCCGCTGCAAACTCTGTGGTGTGTTATTGCCTGGAAATTACCGCCGTCGATCCTCGACAAATCGCTGTCTTATTCGAACGATTTATCAGTAAAGAACGTAAGGAACCGCCGGATATTGATGTGGACTTTGAACACGAGCGCCGTGAAGAAGTTATCCAGTATATTTACAAAAAATATGGCCGTGAGCGTGCAGCACTTGCTGCAACAGTGATCAGCTATCGCTTTAAAAGTGCCGTGCGTGAAGTCGGTAAAGCACTAGGGATTGAAGAGACCCAATTAGATTTTTTCATTAAGAACGTTAATCGCCGAGATCGCAGCCAAGGCTGGCAAGCTCAAATTATTGAACTTGGCTTACAACCAGAATCTCTCAAAGGGCAGCAATTTATCCAATTGGTCAACGAGATCATTGGCTTCCCACGCCATTTATCTCAGCACGTAGGTGGCTTTGTAATTTCATCTGGCCCTTTATATGAGTTGGTACCTGTTGAAAATGCCTCGATGGAAGATCGCACTATCATTCAATGGGATAAAGACGATTTAGAAAGCTTGAAGCTACTAAAAGTCGATGTGCTCGCACTCGGCATGTTAAACGCCATCAAAAAATGCTTTCAGCTGGTCGAGAAACATCACCAGCGATCCCTCTCTATTTCCGAAATCACTCGCCGACAAGATGATCCACACGTGTATCGCATGATCCAAAAAGCTGACACGATAGGCGTATTCCAAATTGAATCTCGTGCACAAATGAGCATGCTTCCTCGCCTAAAGCCTGCTTGTTATTACGACTTAGTGATTCAAATTGCAATTGTTCGTCCAGGCCCTATTCAGGGTGATATGGTGCATCCTTTTTTAAAACGACGAGATCACAAAGAGCCTGTCAGTTATCCATCGGAAGAAGTAAAAAGCGTTCTTGAGCGGACTATGGGCGTCCCTATTTTCCAAGAGCAAGTCATCAAGCTAGCCATGGTAGCCGCAGGGTTTAGCGGCGGCGAGGCCGATCAACTCCGTCGAGCGATGGCATCATGGAAAAAGAATGGCGATCTCGCTAAATTCAGACCAAAACTGATCAATGGTATGCAAGAGAGAGGTTATGACTTAGCGTTTGCTGAGCGCATTTTCGATCAGATTTGCGGCTTTGGTGAGTACGGCTTCCCTGAAAGTCATTCAGCGTCTTTCGCAGTGCTGGCATATTGTTCTGCATGGTTAAAATATTATTACCCAGCCGAATTTTACACTGCATTGTTGAACAGCCAACCAATGGGATTTTATAGCCCATCGCAATTAGTACAAGATGCTCACCGACATGGCGTCGAAGTATTGCCGGTGTGCGTCAATCATTCAAAATATCAACATCATCTCGTCTCACGTCCGAATGGCAGGCTCGGCGTGCAACTTGGTTTTCGCTTGGTGAAAGGCTTTAACGCAGAAAGCGCACAAAGGCTTATTGAGCGCAAACCACTTAATGGTTACCGATCGATTCAAGAAGTAAAGCAGGTATTAAGAAGCCGAAGTGACATTGAATTATTGGCTTCAGCCAATGCATTTCAGGCCTTATCGGGAAATCGTTATAACGCTCGCTGGGCAGCAATGGATTCCTTATCTGACCTACCATTGTTTCACAAGGTCGAAGAACCCAATGTTAGCTACCAGACTCGACCCTCTGAATATGAAAATTTAGTTGAGGATTACGCAAGCACGGGACTATCTCTTAGCCGCCATCCAATTAAATTATTAGAAGAAACGGGCAAACTCCCTCACTTTACCCGCATGAGGCAACTGACAGAGAAACCGCATAAGTCACTGGTCACAGTGGTAGGTGTGGTAACAGGAAGACAATCTCCAGGCACCGCCGCTGGCGTGACATTTTTTACGTTAGAAGATGACACGGGCAACATTAATGTGGTCGTTTGGCAAGCGACAGCACGAGCCCAAAAGCAAGCGTATTTAGGCGCTAAAGTATTAATGGTGAAAGGCATTCTTGAAAGAGAGGGAGAAGTCACGCACGTTATTGCTGGTAAGTTGATTGATTGCACGCACTACTTGAACAATCTACAAAGTAAATCTCGGGATTTCCATTAGTACAGAGGAATTAAGGAGAGAGATGTTAAAAATCAGAGAGAGGTGCGCTCCCTCTGATTTCACTAGATCTAATCATGCACTTTTAGAAAGCATCTGGCGTAATCGGTCTTGAGCAACTTCAACCAGCAGATCCGGTTGGAATTTAGATATAAAGCGATCACAGCCTACTTTTTGTACCATGGCTTCATTAAAACTACCGCTCAGAGAAGTGTTCAATGTGATAAACAACTTAGACATACGTGGATCTTGGCGCACTTCATGGGTCAGTTTATAACCATCCATTTCAGGCATTTCAGCATCCGTAATCATCATCAACAGCTCTTTTTCTACATCTTTACCTTCATCACACCAACGTTTTAAAACCGTTAACGCTTCTAGCCCGTCACGACACTCGATGATATTCATACCTAATTGAGAAAGCGTATCGCGAACTTGATTACGAGCTGTAGAGGAATCATCCACAATCAGAACATTACGCCCGACCATTGCTTGGGCCAATTCTTGATCGAGAATGTCCTCCGAGATAGTCACGTCGTAATGTACGATCTCTGCTAAAACTTTTTCAACGTCAATAATTTCGACAATTTGAGAGGCATCCCCCTCTTTGATTTGCGTGATAGCCGTGAGGTAATTCGAGCGACCAGACGTGGAAGGAGGCGGCTGAATTTCAGTCCATGCCGTATTAATAATGTTTTTAACCGGACCGACTAAGAAGCCCTGCACCGTGCGGTTGTACTCTGTCACGATCAAATTTTCTTCTTCCGCTTCACCACGTAAAGCAGGAAAACCAATTGCGCCTCGTAAATCAATCACTGGTACCGCTTCACCTCGTAGAGAAGCAACCCCACGAATATTGTAGTGCGATCCTGGGAGCTTGGTTAACGGCGGAAGCTTGATGACCTCTTTCACTTTGAACACATTAATCGCAAATAATTGGCGACTATTTAAAGTGAACAGCAGAAGCTCTAGTCGATTTTCACCAACCAAGTTTGTACGCTGGTCAACCGTATTTAACACTCCGGACATACTACTACCTAAATTATGGATAATTCTTATTTTACTCGAAATCAGTACAGACACAGCAAGGTTATATAACCAAATAACCTTAAAATATTTGGCTTTTCGAGCACAGCTTTAAAGTACAACAGTTTTAGCGTATTACTTCTCTTTGCATCAGACGCAAAGTCACGCAGCACATTGAAAGCCATTTTGTTTATTTACTTGAGCTTTTTAGGAAATTACATGAATGGCGCAGATATAGCAATGCAACATAACTCAAATTCCCTTTCTAGTAATAGGCGATCAAAAAGGGTGAGCCGTTAAGTCTCACCCTAAATCACCTACAAATGCAGTCTCAACAGCCAGGCACATCATCATGTTAAAAAGTACTTAACCTTCCACAACCTTCATCAATAGTTGACCATCGTACAACGCTTGCTTAATCAACGCGGCACCAGGCATTGTGGCTTGCTTATAGAAACGAGACTCCACCAGCTCAAGATCTTGGTGATAAACAGGTAAACTCTGTTCTTCGATACAGCGACGAACCGCAGGATAAAGCACATCTTTTGCTTGGTTAATCACACCACCGATCAAGATTTTCTCAGGGTTAAATAAGTTGATCACAATAGCAATTGCAGAGCCTAAGTAGCGTCCAAGTTTTTCAATCACATCGACGGCCAAAGGATCACCGTTTGCAGCGGCTTCACAAATGCTCTCAATACTCATTTCCTCTTGTTTAGCAAGAATAGAGTCTTCGCCATCAGCGATTCGTCTTACGACTTCTTCACGAATTGCCTGAGAACTGGCAACGGTTTCCAAACAGCCTATATTGCCGCAATGACAACGTTTTCCATTTGGGTCAATTTGAATATGCCCGAGTTCACCAATGTTACCGTGACGGCCTTGCAAAACGCGCCCATCCAGAATGATGCCCGCACCTAAACCGTGGTGGATAGAGATAAGAACGGAGTTGTCATTATCTTGAGAATGACCAAAAAGCTTTTCTGCTAATGCCCAAGCTCGCGTGTCATTGGCAATGAAAACTGGCAAGCCCGTTGCTTTGTATATCTCTGGTCCAAGAGCAAGATTTTCGACATTGTAATGAGGCATCTGCAAAACGACACCTTGCTCTGAGTTCACGAGACCAGGCAGCGTAAGGGCAATACTGGTAACCCGATCAAGTTGATCCGCGTAAGTCTGAAAGAATTCATCAATTTCGTAAAGCAGGCGCTCAAGCACATCGTCTTGATCAAGCTCGTGTATCTCGATTTTAGTATCGATCAGTACATCACCGCCTAACTCATGCAAAGCAATGGTTAAATAACCTCGCCCCAAACGCATTGACAAAAATTGCCAGCCTTCATTATTGACCTGCAAACCGACAGCAGGTCGACCACGACTCGTCGCTTCTTGTACTGTCGTTTCATGAATCAAGTGCGCTTCAATTAATTCTCGAGTGATTTTGGTGATACTAGCAGGAGCAAGCTCACTCTGCTTGGACAAATCAATTCGAGAAATAGGACCTTTTAGGTCAATTAGTTTATATACACGACCAGCATTGACCTGTTTGATATGATCAATATGGCCCGGTTGAGCCATGTACATCTTGCACTCCGAAATTCTATAACGGGACAATTTTTTTACTTTGCGAACTAATTGTGAAGTGAATTAATAAATCCCCGTGACAAGCATCACGTATAAACCTGTTTGTTTGTGTATTCAATCAAATAACGAAGAATCTACTCCTGTTAAATTGTTTGAAAAATAACTTATTTTTATTCACTAAATTATGAAGTAATGCCTTTAAAGCAGCGTATTTTTATCAATAAGGCCATTGCCTGTTGAATATCTGTCTGTTTTACCGGGGTTACTCTTAATGTAAACATTCTGTGCATATACTTATATTCAAGTAGCTTTAAGGTGTGGGCTCAGCAACGAGGCTAACCTTGAGAGCGATTGCGTAAAGTAAGGATAGAGTTCAAGTTACCTGTACACACACATTCATCGGAGAATCTATGACTTCCAAATTAAGACGAACAAAAATTGTCACTACGCTGGGTCCTTCAACGGATAAGGACAATATACTTGAGGAGATCATCAAAGCCGGTGCAAACGTTGTCCGTATGAATTTTTCACATGGAACCAGTGAAGACCACATTCAACGTGCGAACAAAGTCCGTACCATTGCAGCAAGACTTGGGCGTCAGGTTGCAATTCTTGGTGACTTACAAGGCCCTAAAATCCGTGTATCAACGTTTAAAGACGGCCAAGTCATTTTGAATGTGGGCGATAAATTCACATTAGATAGTGATTTACCAAAAGGTGAAGGCAATCAAGAATCTGTAGGGTTAGATTATAAAGAACTACCGCAAGATGTTTCACCAAATGACATTTTATTACTCGATGATGGACGCGTTCAGCTGCAAGTTACCAAAGTAGAGGGTAATAAAGTTCATACCCGTGTGATTGTCGGTGGTCCACTGTCCAACAATAAAGGGATCAACAAAAAAGGCGGCGGATTGTCAGCCGATGCGCTCACAGAGAAAGATAAAGCCGACATTCTTACCGCCGCAGCAATTCAAGTAGACTACCTTGCTATTTCATTCCCGCGTAACGGCGAAGACATGCATTACGCTCGACGCTTAGCCAGAGATGCAGGCCTTGAAGCCATGTTAGTGGCTAAAGTCGAACGAGCAGAAACCGTCGCGACCAATGAGTCTATTGACGACATTATTCTCGCATCCGATGTAGTGATGGTTGCACGTGGTGACCTTGGTGTAGAAATCGGTGACCCTGAGCTCATAGGTGTCCAGAAAAAACTGATTCGCCGCGCACGCAGTTTAAACCGTATCGTGATTACTGCGACACAAATGATGGAGTCCATGATTACTAGCCCAATGCCAACGCGTGCTGAAGTGATGGATGTGGCCAATGCGGTTCTAGACGGCACTGACGCGGTGATGCTTTCTGGAGAGACCGCTGCAGGTAAATATCCTGTAGAAACGGTCAAATCCATGGCCGAAGTATGTGTGGGGGCAGAAAAAATGTCGGAGGCAAGTCTATCAACCTATCGCTTAGATAGAACCTTCGAAACCGCTGAAGAAACCATCGCAATGGCAACCATGTACTCTGCGAATCACATGGAAGGAATTAAAGCGATGATCTCGTTAACTGAGTCCGGCAGGACTGCGTTGATGATGTCTCGCTTAAGCTCTGGCTTGCCAATATTTGCCTTATCACGGAATGAATCGACACTAAATCGAGCAGCATTATACCGAGGCGTGACACCTGTATATTTCGAGTCAAAAAGTGATGCGGGTTTACCAACGGCTCAAGCAGCTATTACTAGCCTTAAAGAGCAAGGGTTCTTGCACAAAGGTGATTTAGTCATTATTACTCAAGGCGATGTAATGGATGTTGTTGGCTCAACCAACTGCATGCGCATTCTACAAGCGTAGTCGTTATACCTAACCGGAGTTAACCACAAGAACCCGCAAATAAGGCTCCGAAAATGGAGCCTTATTTATATGCTTTGTATATTGCGCACATCGTGAACGTAAGAAGGTTTATGCACTCTCTCTACCATCAATTTCAACATCCAGCTGGTCATAGAGTTGAACTAGGTTAAACCCAGCTTGAAGCCCAAGTTGATAGTCATGCTCTAGTGACTCTTGGTCACTTAACAAAGAAGAAGAACGAAGTCCCTCTTTAGGCGCAACTTGTAAAATAAAAGTGTCGTCAGGTGGAGCAGATATAAAGGCCTGAGTGAGCTCAAATGTTTGATAATGAATCATCAGCATGTCGGCTAAACCTGAATCAAAATTCTCACCAATCAGATGACTTAAACGATACAAGTTATCGGCACCGAACAACCAACGACCTCCATTTAACAGCATTTTCCCTGCAAGCTTCGATTGATGTGCTGCATTAATTTTTTGTTGGAAGAACGACGCCCAATCCAGCTTCCACTGATTCACTTTTTGCTGCCATGATTGCTGTACTGAGTTGATAGACTCTCGATACCATTCGACAGGCACATCCCCCACTTCACTTTGGGCTCTCGCTTCAATCTCTGAAAACGGCTCTGTGCGAATGACAATAATGTTGCGAGCATTCTGACGCCACGCTTCTTGAACAGGGATAGAGGCAGACACGCCGCCATCAACAAACTTATTGCCATTTACGTCGACAGGTCCGTGGTACAACTTGGGAATCGCACATGTCGCTAGCATAGTGTTAAACCACGAGTCATCCAAGATTGGTAGATATTGATCTGATAGCGTCTCTATATTCGTTACCGCAGCAAACGCTCCTCGTTTTCCCAATGCACTGCGACCTAAATCAAGGTCAAGCTTGTATGGGAAATCTTGAATCCGTTCTAATGCCCACTCTAAACCTAAGTACTGCTGCTTTCGGATATAGCGAAACAGATTAAAAAATTCAGGAGACGTTGTCAGCTCGGTAATAAAAGCTTTGCCCATGCCATGTTGACGACACAAGTAAGAACATAAGTTAAGTGCTCCGGCAGAGGTGCCATAGAATTCATCGAAAGGATCGAAGTTGGAAAGTAAAAAGGCGTCTAAAACGCCAGCGGTAAAAATCCCTCTCTGCCCTCCACCTTGCGTGACTAAAGCAGTTTTACCATGCCTAAAGTGCTCATAAACTTTTACATCAAGCTCTGCATGGCTTTCTGTGATTATACCGCTGTTACGTATCATAGGCTCACGCCATTTTGTTAAAACGTTTGGTAAAAGTGGTTATCTTAAGCTGTTGTAATAGCAATGATGCCAAATGACAAAAGCACTGCAAAAACAGTCACCACAATGATTAATGCGGATTTTAGATCGTGTTCCATAAACACCTCCTTAATATGTAACAAATTAATAACACCGGTGTGAAATATGTTCAAGATTTGCTTAATTTAGTCGCGCAATTTTGACTAACCCATCACAATTAGCTTAGTCATAATAAGGAGATAGGGCATGAACCAAAAACTCAGCTGGCTAGTAGGAATCATGATGATGAGTACTGCTATCAATGCACAAGCGAATATCATCGTTACACCATACATAGGCTATACAGGAGGCGGCCAAGTAGAGGATGAAAGTGGTAATACATACGATCTCGACCCCGCAGTGAACTACGCTCTTTCAGTCGAGACTCCCTTAGAAAAAGGAAGGATCGGATTGTTTTACTCCAATCAATCGACGGAACTTGAAAAGCTGTCCAACTCAGCAGATATCCATTATCTGCACTTCCAAAGCAGCATGTACTATCCTGTCGCAGAAAATTGGCAAACCTATATCGGTGTAGGTTTGGGCGCTTCTTATGCCGATGTGGATTGGGTAGACAAAAAATACGGATTTTCGGCTAGCGCTTTTGCAGGGCTGGAATATGAATTTTCAAAGAACTTTGCATTAACAGCCCAACTGAGATGGTTAGGAACGGTCGTTGATAACGATACATCTGGCGCCTGCAATCTACCTAATGACGGCTCAAACTGTATCATTAAGTTCGATACTGATTGGATGAACCAATTCCAATCAAATGTCGGTTTTAGTTTCCGCTTCTAATTTTTATGCATGTTCCTTTGTAGGACTCGTCACAAAGAACGCTGAACGAGTCCTGCACAGAGCCGATAAAGGATATCGTCTAAACACCATTGTTTGGCAAAGTAACGAAGCATCATCTAGATAGGTGCACAAAAGATAGCCGTACGCCCTAATTAATCAAAATAGTCTTAAACACCAAAGCAATTATTAGATCCCAGTCATTTATTCCAGACAAACAACCACCTACCCACACAAAACCACAATCAAACTCAAATTTAACAAGATTAAAACCAGACAACGTATCTGAATTAACATTTAGATTCTATTGCGCTAAGTATTATTAGAAGTTAGTCTGATCAGTGAAAACAGATAAATATTTCAGTTTTATCAAACACACATCAAAATTTTAAGATTAATAATCTACTTTCTCTTACAGTAGACAGAATATAGCTCTATAAAATTATAATAAGTTAGAATTAAGGATAGAAAAGCTGATGGATAACAGCGGTCCTTTCTTCCAACTGTTTGCGCAATTATTACTGTGTTACGTAGAGAGCTTCATTCCTCAGGGAGTCTTATAGGAGTCAAATATGAAGCGAGAACAATGGGGATCCCGGGCGGGATTCATCTTAGCAGCAGTTGGGTCTGCTATCGGTTTGGGAAACATTTGGCGTTTCCCATACATGGCCTATGAAAACGGTGGCGGCGCATTTTTTATTCCTTACATTTTTGCCATGATCACTGCCGGTATTCCATTTATGATCCTTGAGTTCAGTATGGGACAAAAATACCGAGGCTCGGCACCAAAAACACTTGCGAAAATTCATTCTAAATTTGAATGGCTTGGCTGGTTCCAAGTTGGTGTGGCTGCAGTTATTGCCGTTTACTATGTGGCTGTTATCGGTTGGTCGATTTCTTACTTTGGGTTGTCGTTCACTCAAGGTTGGGGAACCGATACCAACGCATTTTTCTTTAGTGAATACCTAAAGCTAGGTGACAACTCACCAACAGACTTAGGCAGTATTCAATGGAAGATTGCTTTATCCATGGTGATTGCTTGGGCAATTACTTACACCGCTATTGCCAAAGGCGTGAAATCAGGAATTGAACGAGCATCTAAAATTATGATGCCAATCCTATTCTTGATGGTGATTTTCTTAATCGGACGTATGATTTTCTTGCCAGGAGCTCTAGATGGCGTGAACTACATGTTCGAACCCGATTTCAGCAAAATTTGGGATGTGAAAGTATGGGCAGCGGCATATGGTCAGATCTTCTTTACGCTAAGTATCGGCTTCGCCATCATGCTAGCTTACTCTAGCTACCTACCAGAAAAGTCGGACATAACGAATAACGCGTTTATGACTGTGTTGATCAACTGTGGCTTCTCGATCCTAGCCGGCATCATGATCTTCTCAGTATTGGGTTACATGGCTCAAGAGCAAGGTAAGCCGTTAACAGAGGTGGTATCTGCAGGCGTTGGCTTGGCTTTTGTTACTTTACCTGCGGCAATTAACCTACTACCTGCCCCATATATTCTTGGTCCACTGTTCTTCTTTGCACTGGTGGTTGCGGGTCTAAGTTCGCATATTTCAATTATGGAAGCCGTAACTTCAGCCATTATCGACAAGCTGAAGTGGAGCCGTAAAAAAGCTGCAAATGTTGTGATTGGTATTGGCTTCGTTGTCTCTATGGCGTTTGCTACCAATGGCGGTCTGCTGCTACTCGATCTAGTAGACCACTTTGCAAACAACGTTGGCATCATGGTTGGTGGTCTGGTTGAGATTGTCTTGATGGCGTGGCTATTGAAGCGCGTGCCAGAAGTACGTAATTACGTTAACGAGCGCTCTGATTTCTCTGTTGGTCAATGGTTCGAGATCTGCTTACGCTTCGTTACACCAATCATGCTCGCCATTATCTTAGCGACCAAGCTATACGCCCTAATTACTGAAGGCTACGGTGGCTATGATCTAACTTTAGGCTGGGCACTTATCGCCGCACTCTTTATCTTTGGTCTAGTGATCAACGCAGTGAACCACAAGGAGACAGCAAAATGACAATCAGCGCAATTATTATGATGGTTATTGGTTTAGGTATCACTTGGGGCGGCGCTGCCGTTTGCATCAAGCGAGCCATGGATAAACAATAGAACGTTAAGTTCCACATAAAAACGCCGGTAGTTACCGGCGTTTTTTTATACATACATTAGTTCAATTCTAGAAACTGTACTTGATGCCAACGGCGCCGCCAAGTTGCAAGTCAGCACCTTTGTAAAGATCTAGCTCTGGGTGTATTTGACCATAAAGGTCCCAGCCGCGTGATAAATCCCAGTTCACACCAAGTGGTACTCTCACACCAAACTCGTCATCCCATTCATACCAGCCACCAACGCCGACATACCAAGTCACAGGCATGTTTTGATCGAATGTTCCACGCTTAGCGATGTAATCAAACGCCATACCATCGTTTCCGATAATGCCACGATATTTGTTATCTAACTCTACAACAACACTTAATTGTTGATCGACAGCCATACCAACTGATAGATCCGTTGGCTCGCTTGCCGCCATTGCCGTACTAGAAACTAGTCCCAAAACTAAAGTGAATTTGTTCTTCATACACGTTATCAATTATTCAAAAAAACATTATTCGCTATTCAAACATAATGGCATATCAATATGTCAACGATGGGTAAGCTCGATGTATGAAAAAGCTGACAAAAGTAAAGATGAGTTTAGGATCACACTAAAAAGGAACTGTCAGTTAATAAAATAGGAACTAAAAAAGGAGGCCGAAGCCTCCTTTTATGCATTACTATGAATGACTGCGATTAACCGTGGTTACGAATCCACTCATCCATTTCAGTTTTTAGGTTATCAGACTTAGTACCGAAGATAGCCTGTACACCACCAGCTACAACTACAACACCAGCAGCGCCTAGTTGTTTTAGCTTGTCTTGGTCAACAGCTGCTGTATCTGCAACTGCTACACGTAGACGTGTGATACATGCATCTAGACCAGTAATGTTAGCTTTACCGCCAAACGCTGCAACCAGTTCACCGCCCATATCAGAGCCAGAAGTTACAGCTGCACTTTCCGTTTCATCTTCACGGCCAGGTGTTTTTAGGTCAAGCGCTGTGATTACACCACGGAACACTACGTAGTAAATTACTGCGTAAACTAGACCAACGGCAATCATTAGCACCATCTTCTGAGCGTTACCAGATAGAACTAGGAAGTCGATCAGACCGTGAGAGAAAGAAGTACCGTGTACAAAGCCTAGAGTGTTCGAAACGATGTATGCAGAACCAGCTAGTAGAGCGTGGATACCGTATAGTAGTGGAGCAACGAATAGGAATGAGAATTCGATTGGCTCAGTAATACCAGTTAGGAATGAAGTCAGTGCAGCTGACGCCATGATACCCATTACTTTTGCACGGTTTTCTGGTTTAGCACAATGAGCAATTGCGATTGCTGCAGCTGGTAGACCGAACATCTTGAACATGTAACCACCCGCTAGCTGACCGAAGCCATTACCAGCAGCACGAGATGCTTCATCAGCAACTAGGTAACAAGTTAGTACACCATTTTGAGCTTCACCGGCAGCGTTAACACAAGAACCTGCTTCGAAGAAGAACGGTACGTTCCAGACGTGGTGTAGACCGAATGGGATTAGAGAGCGCTCAACAACACCGTAGATACCGAATGCTAGCTGTGGGTTTTGGTGTGCAGCCCAATCAGAGAATGCAGAAATTGCACCGCCAATTGGTGGCCAGATAACAGAAAGGATAACACCTAGGATGATCGCAGCAAAACCAGTGATGATTGGCACTGCGCGCTTACCAGCGAAGAAGCCAAGGTACTCTGGAAGTTGGATTTTGAAGAAACGGTTGAATGCCCAAGCAGCCACACCACCGACAAGGATACCACCTAGTACACCTGTATCGATTTTCTCAACACCCATAACGCCCGCCATTACACCTAGCGTTGCCGTCATGATGCCGTAACCAACGATAGCTGCAAGACCTGCAACACCGTCGTTGTTAGTGAAGCCTAGCGCTACACCTACTGCAAATAGAAGTGCCATTTGGCCGAATACTGAACCACCAGCTTGTTCCATAAGATTAGAAACGATCTCTGGAATAAAGCTTAGATGGGCAGCACCCACACCTAATAAAATACCTGCAACTGGTAAAACTGATACTGGAAGCATCAGAGCCTTACCAACTTTTTGCAGGTTAGCAAAAAGGTTCTTAAACATGTTTATGCTCCTGATAAATTTATAAGTATTATTTGGGCACTAACGGCACACCCCCGTAGCCTAAAGGTTAGCACCCAATGAAAATGTAACCACAACTGCATTATATTTTCCGGCTCTAAATATATATTGATGACCCTCAAACTTTCCACACAGTTACGAAATTTAGTTTCAAAACAAGTCTTGGATCACACCCAAAAACAGCCGATGAAAAGGTTTGCATTGCACTTATATTACTGTTTTATAAAGAATTAATTATTTATATAATTAATTTTAAGGCGTAAATAAAATACGCCTCAATGTTATTTTTAGTAACAAAATTACATTTGTGATTTTTGAATGTTATTAAATCAACATTTTTAGTAAACATTAAACTCGTGAGCGTATCTGTTGTTTTTATCAACAAAAAAGGAGCCTAAGCTCCTTTTTTATGCTCTTATTATTTTTTCATCACAAAAAAAGATTTCGGAAGTTTTCGGTGGTTTTTTGTGCCACTTCAGAAAGAGAGCACGATTTGAGTTGCGCAATATAAGAAGCGACTTCGACAACGTAAGCGGGTTGATTCTCTTTGCCACGATGAGGGACAGGAGCCAAGTAAGGAGAATCTGTCTCAATAAGAAGCTTCTCTAAAGGTAGAGTCTTCACCACTTCTTTTAACTCTGTAGCTTGACGGAAAGTAACAATCCCCGAGATAGAAATATAAAACCCCAGCTCCAGTGCAGCTTCAGCAAATGGAAGATCTTCTGTAAAACAGTGGATAACACCACCACATTTCTCTGCCCCACCCTTACGCAAAATATCTAGAGTATCCGCACGTGCGTTTCTGGTATGGATAATTAAAGGTTTGTTGAGCTCCACTGCAAGATCAACGTGTTGCTCAAAGCGCTCTTTCTGTAACGCGGCCGTTTCGGGCTTGTAATGATAATCTAAACCCGTTTCGCCAATAGCGACGACTTTTGCATTCGACGCATGGTGGCGCAATACGTCCATCGAAAAGTCGCTTTCAACATCAAGTGGGTGCACACCGCACGAAGCATAAACATTGTCATAAGGCTCGATCATTTCCATCATTTTCGGGAAAGAATCCAGCGTTACTCCAACAGAAAGTAGCTCAGTTACGTTTGCTTGTTTAGCTTTGTTAATAACGTCTTCCACATTGATGTGGAGATCGTCGTAATTCAATTTGTCTAAATGACAATGAGAATCTACGAACATAATGCCTCTCGTGATTCAATTAACCAATTCATTGATAGTAGTTCAAGGTTCAGGCCAGGAAAGGCTTGCACCTGAGCTTTCAGGTTCATCAGCGCCTTCGCTGATGAGTACAAACCGTTATAGTTGTCCGGTTGAAACTTTGTCGCGCCCGGAAGCATTTGAGCTTCTGATACACCAAACTGCGCTTTCTGAGCATCTGTCAGTAAATACCATGCCCAGTCTAATGATTGCTCTGAGTGTTTAGCGATTAAAGAAGCACACTCAGAAACGTCTGAAACAGGCGAAGACATTGCCTTAATAAAACTGCGTTCAAAAGCCAAGTAAGCTTCGAGCTCACCATTATTTAACGCATCCAATGTTTTTATTGGAGAGCCCATATTCAGTTTTAAGGCATAAGCAGGAACTTGCTTCGCCCCTTGTTCGTGCATCCATTGCATCGCTTGTTCCGCTGACGGAGGCGCAACAACCCAGTGTTGGCAACGGCTACGAATCGTTGGGAGCAGACGCTCCTGATTGTGGGTAACGAGCAAAAACAAGCACTTTGCCCCAGGCTCTTCTAGCGTCTTTAACAGCGCATTCGATGCCGACTCGTTCATAGAGTCCGCCGGTTCTATTACAAATAGGCGGTAACCATTAAGCTGAGATGATTCCTGAGCTAGACGGTTACAAGCGCGAATTTGGTCCACCGTTATCGCCTTTCCTTCTTTCTCTGGCTTGATCCAGTGTAAATCAGGGTGGTTTTGAGATTGATTTAGCTGGCAGCTATGACAAAAACCGCATGCTTCACTCGCGTAATTTTGGCAAAGAAGTGCTTGGCTAAAAAACTCGATAAGTTTTTCGATGCCCAAGCCCTGCTCGCTTTGTAATAAAAGCGCACCTGGTATTCTGTCCGACTCTAACCCTACTTTGAGGTTATCCCATATTGGCTGTAGCCATGGATAATCATTTAACATGAGTCACCTAAATTTACGTTTCACTTATTGACGAGCTAGCCACTCGTTTAGAGCGTCCCGAATATCACGCGACACGCCTTCAATCGCCTGTTCTGCGTTAATGATAACGATGGAAGGATCGGCATGAGCAATCTCCAAATAACGCTCACGTGTACGCTCGAAGAAACTAATATCCATCTTCTCTATACGATCTAACTCACCACGCCCACGTGCACGCTCAAGCCCAACACGAGGGTCAATATCCATATAGAGAGTGAGAGCAGGTTTAAAATCACCAAGCGTTGTATCCCGGAGATTTTTCATTAACGATGCGTCAATCTGACGGCCACCACCTTGATAAGCTTGCGACGACATATCGTGTCGGTCACCAACCACCCACTGACCGTTTTCCAAAGCTGGTTTGATCACGTTCTCAACCAACTGAACACGTGCAGCGTACAGAAGAAGCAACTCCGTCATGTCCTTAAGTTCTTCACCTTCGTGCTCTTCTTTCACCAGAGCGCGCATTTTTTCTGCTAGCGGTGTGCCTCCTGGCTCACGGGTATTTACGATATCCTCAATACCGGCCGCTTTTAGCGTATCTAAAACGGTTTTAATCGCAGTGCTTTTACCCGCGCCTTCTAGGCCTTCAACGACAATAAAGTTTGCTTTCATCATTTGTTCTTTCTTAGTTCTCTTAAATAGGCACGAACAGCACGGTTGTGCTCAGCAAGGGATTTCGAGAATACATGTCCGCCCTTTCCACTTGCTACAAAATATAAATAGTTGCTGCTTTCTGGATTCAAAGCCGCTTCAATGGAAGCTTCACCAGCCATCGCAATCGGTGTTGGTGGCAATCCATTGATGGTATAGGTGTTATATGGTGTCGGCGTACGCAAATCTTTCTTACGAATGTTGCCATCGTAGGCGTCACCCATACCATAAATAACTGTCGGATCAGTTTGTAACCGCATGCGTTTGTTCAATCGGTTGATAAACACAGAAGCGACGCGCTCACGCTCAGAATCAATAGCCGTCTCTTTCTCTATGATAGACGCGAGAATTAAGGCTTCATATTTATCCTGTAATGGCAGCTTTTCTTGACGAGCTTCCCAGCTAGCGTCCAGTATTTTATTGAGTTTTCGATGCGCTCGTTTTAATAACTGGCTTTCACTCGTACCCGCTGTGTAATGGTAGGTTTCTGCTAAAAACAACCCTTCTAGCTTCTCTCTCTCAATTCCGAGCTTCGCAGCCATTTCTTTTTCTGAAAGATCGGTTAAATCATGCTTTAAATAAGGAGCACTTTTTAGTTGATCTACCCATTCAGAAAAGCGGCTGCCTTCAACAAAAGTGATCGCAAACTGGTATTCTTTTCCAGTATTCAGATGCTCCAATGTTTGCGAAAGCGACATACCAGGCTCAAGTTGGTAAGTACCCGCTCGCACCTGCAACAATTCTGGATATAAGTGAGGAATTAAACGGATGTACTCCGATGTTTCAATCACCTCATCTTCAACTAAGGCGCGCATGACATGATGAAAGCTTGTACCACTTTCTACAGTAAACAGCTGAGGTTGTTCCAATAGAATAGGCTTTTCAACGTATTGTTTAGCCTGTGAAATTATATAAAAAACAGCTGCTGCGCCTATCACTGCGATCAGCACAACAAAAGCCAACAGTTTTTTAATCACGTAGTTAAATTCCCTTGCAGTCGTTGAGTCAATTTTCCTATCGGAAATATAGTCTTAGAGTTCGATGTCACTATGCTGCGAATAGGTGCGATACCTAATATTGAGTTACACATGAAAGCCTCGTCAGCACTCAGCAAATCTGGAAGTATAAAACGCCCCTCGATGACTTCAATATGACTTACTTTAAGTAACTCAAGCACCTTACGACGCATTACGCCCGTAACGCCTGATAAGGTCAGCTCCGGCGTAAATACTTTATTACCTTTAACCCAAAAAAGGTTGGCCATTGTAGTTTCAATGACATGGTTTTGCACATTTAACGTTATTGCATCTGCAAACTCTGTATTGTCGATTTCAGCCTTGGCGAGAATCTGCTCTAAACGGTTGTTGTGCTTATGTCCCGCAAGTAAAGGTTGAATCCCTAGACGAGTATTACAAACGCCCAAGTCCACACCTTGTTCTTGCCAAGATGAATAATGAGAAGGAAACGCAAAATTGGAAATCGTCACGATAGGGCCTTCAATCCCATTAGGGCTATACCCTCGCCCGCCAATACCGCGGCTAACGTGAATCTTCACCCCCGCTCGTGCGTCAGATAAAACCGCTTTGCTTGCCCAATCATGCACAACTTTCCAGTCAGGTGAAGAGATCTTCAAAGCGTCAAGGCAAGCACTCATGCGCTCAGTATGTTCTTGCCAGTAAACCAACTCTCCATTTTGGGTCAGGATGGTGGTAAAGCCTCCATCACCGTATTGGAATGAGCGGTCACCTAGCTCTACATGCGTTTGCGGAACTCCATTTACCCAAAACATTCACGTACCTTCAAATTAGCAGACAACAAATAAAACAAAACGGCTCAATGCTAAGCATCGAGCCGTTAGAATACAAGTTTCGCTTATCTAAATAAGGTTAGATAGTGTTACTCAGCGAACTTTTTGAAGATCAAAGAACCGTTTGTACCACCAAAGCCAAACGAGTTACAGATAGCGTATTCCATACCTTCAACTTTGCGCGCAGTGTGCGGCACAAGGTCGATGTCTAGACCTTCTTCTGGGTCATCAAGGTTAATCGTTGGTGGAACGATTTGGTCAACCAAAGACATAACCGTGATAATTGCTTCAACAGAGCCTGCTGCACCTAATAGGTGACCAGTCATAGACTTAGTTGATGATACAAGTACTTGCTTCGCACCTTCTTCACCAAGAGCACGTTTCACGCCCTTGATTTCTGCAACGTCGCCAGCAGGAGTAGATGTACCGTGAGCATTCACATAACCTACTTGGGTACCTGTGATGTTCGCGTCACGCATTGCCGCTTCCATCGCAAGTGCACCACCAGAGCCATCTTCGCTTGGAGAAGTCATGTGGTAAGCATCACCAGACATACCAAAACCAACCAGTTCTGCGTAAATCTTCGCGCCACGTGCTTTCGCGTGTTCGTACTCTTCAAGCACCATCATGCCAGCACCATCACCTAGAACAAAACCATCACGGCCTTTATCCCATGGGCGAGACGCTTTTTGAGGCTCTTCATTACGAGTAGATAGCGCTTTAGCTGCACCGAAGCCAGCCATGCCAAGAGGCGTAGAAGCTTTTTCTGCACCACCAGCAACCATCGCATCTGCATCGCCGTAGGCAATCATACGTGCTGCATGGCCGATATTATGCAGGCCAGTAGTACATGCGGTAGAAATCGCGATATTTGGACCACGAAGACCACGCATGATAGATAGGTTACCTGCAACCATGTTTACAATGGTCGAAGGAACAAAAAATGGGCTAACTTTGCGAGGGCCTTTGTCTACTAATGCAGTATGGCCAGTTTCGATAAGGTCAAGACCGCCAATGCCTGAGCCGATAGCAACACCAACTCGAGCCGCATTTTCTTCGGTAATTTGTAAGCCAGAGTTATCAAGAGCTTGAATACCCGCTGCAATGCCGTACTGGATGAAAAGGTCCATCTTACGAGCATCTTTTTTAGACATGTACTCTGTGCAATCGAAATCTTTAACAAGACCTGCAAAACGAGTTGAGAAGTTCGTAGTATCAAAGTGCTCGATATTTACGATACCACTTTGACCTTCTAGCAGGGCTTTCCAAGATGATTCTACTGTGTTGCCTACCGGTGACAACATACCCATGCCAGTGACAACTACACGACGCTTGGACACGATATAATTCTCCGGGAATTGAATATTTCTATGAGAGGATAGAAGAAGTTAGAAAGAACACAGGCGGTCTAGGAGACCGCCTGGGAGAGCTAATTACTGAGCGCTGTTTACGTAGTCGATTGCAGCTTGAACAGTAGTGATCTTCTCAGCTTCTTCGTCAGGAATCTCAGTGTCGAATTCCTCTTCTAGAGCCATAACTAATTCTACAGTGTCTAGAGAATCAGCACCTAGATCGTCAACGAAAGAAGCTTCGTTTTTAACTTCTGCTTCGTCTACACCTAGCTGTTCAACAATGATTTTCTTTACGCGTTCTTCGATGTTGCTCATTTTTCTTTTCCTTTACAGATTTCGCCTAATGCGATGATTCCGTAGTTTATTCGAACTATTGAAAGTTGCAAGGGGGTCCTTGCTGGTCAAACCACAAAATTAGCGAATTTAACCGAATTTCAATACATTTTTGACTTAAATCATGCACAAATCTTGCGCATAAGCATGACAAGTTCATGACAGTTAACTGCAACTATAGGCTATTTTTCACAATGTAAAATAGCTTATTTTGCATAAACTGTCGCATTAAACCATGTACATACCACCATTTACATGCAAAGTTTCACCAGTAATGTACGCTGCTTCAGGAGAAGCAAGGAAAACTACTGCTGATGCAATTTCACGTGGGTCACCTAAACGACCTGCTGGCACGTTCGACAAAGTTGCCGCACGTTGGTCATCATTTAGTGCCTTAGTCATGTCAGTTTCGATGAAACCAGGAGCAACAGTATTCACTGTTACACCACGAGACGCAACTTCACGAGCCATTGATTTAGTAAAACCAATCACGCCCGCTTTCGCTGCTGCGTAGTTAGTTTGACCTGCGTTACCCATGGTACCAACAACAGAGCCTACGTTGATGATACGACCCGCACGTTTTTTCATCATGCCGCGTAAAACCGCTTTAGACATGCGGTAGATAGGCGTTAGGTTGGTATCGATGATGTCGTTCCACTCATCATCTTTCATACGCATCAATAGGTTGTCACGAGTAATACCAGCGTTATTCACCAGAATATCGATCACACCAAATTCTTCGTTGATCGTTTTTAATGTCGCTTCGATAGACTCGACATCGGTCACGTTAAGAGCTAGACCTTTACCGTTATCACCAAGATACTCGCTGATAGCAGCCGCACCACTTTCAGAAGTAGCAGTACCGATAACCGTAGCACCTCGCTCGACAAGAAGTTCCGCGATCGCGCGGCCAATACCACGGCTTGCGCCGGTAACTAGCGCGATCTTACCTTCTAGATTCATCATGTTGTGTTTCCTTTTCTTATCGCAAATTTATCGCTTTATGGATTACTTCGCAGCGTCTAGCGATGCGATATCATTCACTGCTGCTGCAGTTAGCGTTTTCACGATACGTTTTGTTAGACCTGTTAAAACTTTACCAGGACCAAGCTCAAGAAGATTTTCTACGCCTTGTTCGTGCATCAGTTCAACTGTTTCAGTCCAACGAACTGGGCTATGTAGCTGACGAACAAGCGCATCTTTGATTTTTGCAGGATCTGTCTCAGCAACCACATCAACGTTGTTGATAACTGGCAGCTGTGGTGAGTTAAATTCGATAGACTCAAGAGCTACAGCAAGTTTTTCCGCTGCTGGCTTCATAAGTGCACAGTGTGAAGGTACTGAAACAGGAAGAGGAAGCGCACGCTTCGCACCAGCTTCTTTACATAGCGCACCAGCTCGCTCTACTGCGTCTTTGCTACCAGCGATAACGACTTGACCAGGCGAGTTAAAGTTTACTGGAGAGACCACTTCGCCTTGCGCTGCGTCTTCACACGCTTTTGCAATCGCATCATCAGCCAAACCGATAATCGCGTACATTGCGCCAGTACCAGCTGGTACTGCTTCTTGCATAAGTTGACCACGTAATTCAACCAGCTTGATGGCTTCTTTAAAGTCGATAACACCCGCACATACAAGTGCTGAGTACTCACCTAGGCTGTGACCGGCTAGGTTTGCTGGTTGCTCTAAGCCAAGTTCCTGCCATACACGCCAGATTGCAACAGATGAAGCTAGCAAAGCTGGTTGAGTACGGAAAGTCTCGTTTAAATCTTCTGCAGGTCCATTTTGAACAAGCGCCCATAGATCGTAACCTAGTGCGTCAGATGCTTCTGCAAATGTTTGTTTTACCACGTCATATTGTTCGCCTAGTTCTGCAAGCATACCTACAGCTTGAGAACCTTGACCTGGAAATACGATAGCAAACTTGCTCATGTTGTTTTCCTTTAAGCAAAGTAAAAAGAAATAAGATGCACCAAGTGCACCTTAAATTTTGAATTCTTGTGAAACTTAGAACTTCACAAGGGCCGAGCCCCAAGTGAATCCGCCGCCAAACGCTTCAAGAAGCAGAGTTTGACCGCGTTTAATACGACCATCACGTACCGCTTCATCTAGTGCTGTTGGCACAGTTGCAGCTGATGTGTTGCCGTGTTTATCAAGTGTAATCACGACTTGGTCTAGTGACATCGAAAGTTTCTTCGCTGTCGCTGAAATAATGCGGTAGTTCGCTTGGTGCGGCACTAGCCAGTCTAGTTCAGACTTATGCATGTTGTTGGCTTCAAGCGTATCTTTTACTAGTTTCGATAGCTGAGTTACAGCGACTTTGAATACTTCGTTCCCAGCCATATGAAGCCATTTATCCGCATCTTGCCCCCGCACAGGTACAGGTAGGCTTAGAAGCTCTCCGAATTGACCATCCGAGTATATGTGGGTAGAGATAATGCCAGGCTCTTGGCTAGCGCCTACGACAACGGCTCCGGCACCATCACCAAATAGGATAATGGTTGAACGGTCTGTCGGATCACACGTTTTAGACAAAGCATCTGAACCAATCACAAGTACGTTTTTGCACATACCAGATTTGATATGTTGGTCTGCGACAGATAATGCGTACACAAAACCAGAACAAGCAGCGGCTAAGTCAAAAGCTGGACAACCTTTAATGCCAAGCTTTGCCTGCACCTGACACGCAGATGAAGGGAAAGTATGGCTACTGCTCGTTGTGGCTACGATAATCAGGTCGATATCGTTTTTATCAATACCCGCCATATCGATAGCGTTTTCAGCTGCGTAGAATGCCATGTCTGCTACAGTTTCGTTTTCTGCAGCAATTCGACGCTCTTTAATACCCGTGCGAGCAACGATCCACTCATCACTTGTATCTACCATTTTCTCTAGATCTGCGTTTGTACGCACCTGAGATGGCAGGTAGCTGCCAGTACCTAAAATTTTGCTATACATGAAGACTAATAATGCCTCTCGAGTAAAACCGCTTCCAAACGATCGCTAATACGGCTTGGTACTTGTCGTTTGACCTCGTGTACTGCCTCGCCAAGTGCATTGACAATCGCAGATACATCCGCACTTCCATGGCTTTTTATGACAATGCCGCGCAATCCTAGCAAACTTGCGCCGTTATACTGGTCGGGGTTCAGTGTTTTTAGTTCATTAAACAGCCTAGAAAACAACTTTCTAGCTATCCAACCCTTTATCGTTGATGCCATTATGCTGGTTTTAATTTTTTCGATAAAAAGTTGAGCTGTTCCCTCACTGGCTTTTAAGCATACGTTGCCGACAAATCCATCACAAACAATGACGTCCGCAACATCATGCAAAATTTGATTACCTTCAATATAACCGACAAAGTTAATCGCATCGGTCTGAGAAAGCATTTCTGCGCAACGTTTGACTAAGTCGTTACCTTTAATCTCTTCTGCGCCAATATTGAGTACAGCAACGCGAGGAGGACGACCCAAGTGTTCTTCAGCTAATGCACTGCCCATTACAGCAAATTGGAACAAGCTATCAGCATCGCACGATACATTCGCCCCCAGATCTAGCATCCAAGTGCGCTTTCCGGTAATCGTCGGTAAAGCGGAAACTAAAGCAGGACGTTCAATGCCAGGAAGTAACTTAAGAATGAAACGCGATAGTGCCATTAATGCACCGGTGTTGCCACCACTAACACAAGCATCCGCTTTCTGCTCAGAAACCAAATCGATAGCCATACGCATAGAACTATTTTGGCTATTACGTAACGCCAATGAAGGTTTTTCTGAGTTCGAGATAACTTTCTCGCTGTGAAGAATAGTCAAGCGGGAACTGGTCGAGGTACCGAGTTGAGATAATTGAGACGTGATCAGAGATTGATCACCAATAAGAATCACTTTTAGCTCTGGGAAATGAGACAGTGCCTGCACGGCGGCAGGCACTGTTACGCGTGGACCGAAATCCCCGCCCATTGCATCAAGTGCAACGGTAATACTTTGCAAAGGTTCAACCTTACTTGTTGATAACCTTTTGACCACGGTAGTAACCTTCAGCAGTTACATTGTGGCGTAGGTGAGTTTCACCAGAAGTCGCGTCTACAGATAGAGCAGCTGTAGTTAGCGCATCGTGTGAACGACGCATACCGCGCTTAGAACGAGTTTTACGGTTTTTCTGTACGGCCATTGACCCTACTCCTATACTATTGGGTTAAAAACCTGAAGAAGAATCGGCTACCACACCTATTACTTTTTCAGACTTTTCAAAACGTCGAATGGATTCGGTTTTTCTTCCTCAATTTCTTCAGGAATCTCACCAAAAACCATGTTATTTGAATCAACGCTACAATCCGCTTCATCGTGCATCGCAATTTGAGGTAATGCTAAGATGAACTCGTCTTCAACAAGTTGTATGAGGTCTAATTCACCATATTCATTTAGATCTACCAAATCATAAATTTCTGGTGCTTCCTGTTCTGTTTTCTCACCGTAGTAAGGAGTAGAAAGGAATTCAACTTCGCACTCATGTGCGAATACCTCATTACAACGCTGACACTCTAAATCGACTTCGATGTTAGCTTTACCAGAGATAACAACGAGTCGCTGTTCATCCATCCCAAATGACAATGAGACTTCTGCGTCGCGTTTTACGCCTTCAGTTGTTTCCACTAAGCGCTTGAAAAGACTAGCTTGGATGATGCCATCGTAATCCAATCGTTTCTGTGCAGCTTTAGCTGGGTCAACCGTTCGCGGTATTTTTACCTTTTGCATAGGGCGCGAATATTATCTTCCAAATCAAAATTAGTCAAAGAAAAAGGCAAAAAAGTTGTACTTTTTTACGCTTAACATACAGAGCATTAGCCAGAATTATTTTTGATCGATTATCCTATTGGAAATGCTCCCACGAATTGTAATTCAAAATGAAAAATTACCAACTGGTTTTAGCCTCAACTTCCCCTTTTCGTAAACAACTGCTTGAAAAGCTCTCACTACCATTCGTTTGTTTACCACCTGATTGCGATGAAACACCTTTTGACCAAGAAACGCCAACTGAACTTGTGCAGAGACTGGCCCAAGAGAAAGCAATATCTTGCCAGACGGATAAAGCAAGTTTAGTTATCGGCAGTGACCAAGTTTGTGTCATTAATGGTGAAATCGTTGGCAAGCCTTTAAATAGAGATAACGCGATAAATCAACTTTTGGCTCAAAGTGGAAAAGTCATCACTTTCTATACTGGTCTTGCGGTACATAACACCGTGACAAACCATACAGAAGTCGGCTTTGATTCTTTCGAGGTGCACTTTAGAGATTTAACGCTTGAACAAATCGAACGCTACGTCGACAGGGAAGAACCTTTTTACTGCGCAGGCAGCTTTAAAAGCGAAGGCATGGGAATTTGCTTGTTTACGAAATTAGTCGGTAAAGACCCGAACACACTTGTCGGACTACCATTGATTGATTTGATTGATATGTTGCATGTTCAAGGACTCGATGTCCTTTAACCCAAATACGATAAAAGGGAGCCACAGGCTCCCTTTTGCATCCGCGAGGAAAACATGGTTACGCGTTTCTTAAACCCGCCAACACTTTTTCTAGTTTCGGTTCCATCGGTGCGTTGATTTCCATCCACTCATCATTTGATGGGTGTTGGAACTTGATGTTTGCCGCGTGTAGGAACAAACGATCTAAACCAACTTGACGTGTGTAAGCGTCAAAGCGACGATCACCGTAGCGATCATCCCAAGCGATTGGGTGACCAGTGTATTGCGTATGAACTCGTATTTGGTGAGTTCGACCAGTAATCGGACTCGCCTGAATCAATGTAGCTTGTTCGAACTTTTCCAAAATCTTAAAACGCGTTTCTGACGGCTTACCATTAGGGTTAACACGAACAATACTGTTCACTTCGTTTTTGAGCAGTGGCGCGTTCACAACCTTACAACTGCTTTTCCATTGCCCCATGACAAGAGCTAAGTAAAACTTCTTTACTGTCTTTTCACGAAACTGGGCTTGCAAGTGACGAAGTGCAGAACGCTTCTTAGCAACCAGCAAAATCCCTGAAGTATCACGGTCAATACGATGCACAAGTTCAAGAAAGCGAGCTTGAGGACGCAGAGCCCTAAGCGCTTCAATCGCACCAAACTTTAAACCACTGCCACCATGCACAGCGGTGCCAGATGGTTTGTTTAGAATCAACATATGATCATCTTCGAAGATAATCATATTTTCCAACTCAGCGACTTTGTTAAGTTTCGTACTTGGTGCGACATCGTCATCTTTTTTCTCGACGGTCACCGGTGGAATACGAACGAGATCGCCTGCTTTTAACTTGTACTCTGCTTTTATACGCTTTTTATTTACGCGCACTTCGCCCTTACGCACAATTCGGTAAATCATGCTTTTAGGAATGTCTTTTAATTGGTTGCGCAAAAAATTATCAATGCGCTGACCCGCCATATCTTCGTCGATATCGACGAACTGGACTTTTGTTCTTATTTCGTTCATGGGCGGTATTGTAAACTCAATTTCGTGCGACTTCACATTATTCTTGTCGTAAAAGAAACACTCCGTGGCACATACTGGTCTAAATTTCGCCAAGCTTTTGTTTAAATTATTAAAACTCTCAATCAAGTTCTCAATTTGTTTTCTGTCTTGAACAGTTTGCACATCTCAATTGCTTATGAAACAGCCAGTTATAAAATAGAAATTTTGAGTTTAGCGGCAAATTTTCTATCGTTTGCGTGAAAGCAGATTGCTGATAGCCACGCGCACTGCTATAGTTCACAGCTGCTAAGGAAGGTTTGGTTACATTTTATTCATTACCAATCATTTATCCTCAAGCAATGTGAGTAGATCGTTGAAGGTCGAGTGCAGCATTGGCGTGAGACACATCGAATTCAACACTCTTGCCACCCTACTCCTCGCATATTCACGTTGAGTACCTACCGCCCAAATAGCGGGTCACAAGTCTACGTTTCCAACAGAAACCACAAGAGGCTTGTGATGACTGAAGTGCCCGAGAGCATCCCCTTCCAGCCGGGAGGCTGCAAAATACAAGCCATGGGATCAGGCACCGTGAAAGAGCGAAAAAACAGTGGCAAGTCGACAAGAAAGATATAAAAGAAAAGACAACGAGAATTTTCAATGAAAAGAATGTTAATTAACGCAACTCAAAAAGAAGAGTTGCGTGTCGCTCTGGTTGATGGCCAGCGACTTTTCGATCTTGATATCGAGAGTCCAGGACATGAATCTAAAAAAGCGAATATCTACAAAGGACGTATCACACGTATCGAACCAAGCTTAGAAGCCGCATTTGTTGATTACGGCGCCGAGCGTCACGGTTTCCTCCCTCTCAAAGAAATTGCCCGCGAATATTTCCCTGAAGGTTACACCTACCAAGGTCGTCCAAGCATCAAAGAAGTGCTAACGGAAGGCCAAGAAGTTATCGTTCAAGTGGAAAAAGAAGAACGTGGAAGCAAGGGCGCTGCTCTTACTACTTTCATTTCTCTTGCTGGTAGTTACCTTGTTCTGATGCCTAACAACCCTCGTGCTGGCGGTATTTCTCGTCGAATCGAAGGTGACGAGCGTACTCAACTAAAAGCCGCATTAAGTACTTTGGAACTGCCTCAGGGCATGGGCCTAATCGTACGTACTGCTGGCGTTGGCAAGAGTGCTGAAGAACTTGAGTGGGATTTGAATGTACTACTTAACCACTGGGGTGCAATCAAAGGTGCAGCGGACTCTAACCCTGCTCCATTCTTAATCCACCAAGAAAGTAACGTTATTGTTCGTGCAATCCGTGACTATTTGCGTCGTGATATTGGCGAAATCTTAATTGATAGCAACACCATCTACGAACGTGCAAAAGAGCACATTCAATTGGTGCGCCCTGATTTCCTTAACCGCGTTAAGAAATATGAAGGCGAAGTTCCACTATTCAGCCACTACCAAATCGAAAGCCAAATTGAATCGGCTTTCCAACGTGAAGTGCGTCTGCCATCTGGCGGTTCTATTGTTATTGACCCGACTGAGGCACTAACGTCTATCGATATCAACTCTGCTCGTGCAACCAAGGGCGGTGATATTGAAGAAACAGCCCTAAACACGAACCTAGAAGCAGCCGACGAAATTGCTCGCCAGTTACGTCTACGTGACTTGGGTGGCTTAGTGGTTATCGACTTTATCGATATGACACCTGTTCGCCACCAACGAGAAGTAGAAAACCGTCTACGTGAAGCCGTTCGTCTTGATCGCGCTCGTGTACAAATCGGTCGTATTTCTCGCTTTGGTTTGTTGGAGATGTCACGTCAACGTTTAAGCCCTTCTCTAGCAGAAGCAAGCCACCACATCTGTCCTCGCTGTAGCGGTACTGGAGTCGTTCGCGACAACGAATCTCTAGCACTTTCTGTACTTCGTTTAATCGAAGAGGAAGCACTGAAAGACAATACAGCGCAAGTTCTCGCAGTTGTACCTGTGCCAATCGCTTCTTACTTGTTGAACGAAAAACGTCGTTCAGTTAACCATATCGAACGCATTCAAGAAGTGAAGATTACGGTTGTTCCAAACTCTGACATGGAAACGCCGCACTTCGAAGTTATCCGTGTTCGTGAAGGTGAAGAGTTCGATCTGATTTCTTACCTACTTCCTAAAAAACTGGAAGCAATGAAAGAAGCGGAAGGTAAAGAGCCAGCGGAAGTTGACGTAAAACCAAAACGAATTGAAGAGCCAGTTCTTAAAGGCTTTGCGGCTCCGTCTCAAACCGCACCTGCACCAGCAGCTAAACCAGCTCCTGAGGCGAAGAAGAAAGAACAAAACGTTGAACAAGAAGAGAAACCTGGATTGTTCAGCCGTCTGTTTAAAGCACTTGGTAGCTTCCTATTCGGTGGTTCTGAAGAAACAAAAGAAGAACAGAAACCTCAGGAAGAGAAAAAACCAAATCGCGATAATCGACGTAACAAGCGTGATCGCAACGATCGTCGTCGCAATAACAACCAGCGCGATAATCGCGATAATCGTGATAATCGCGATAACCGACGTCGTCGTAAGCCTCGTGATGAGCAGGCTAATGAGCAAAACGAAGCTCAACAACAAACAAATAAACCGCAAAACCGTAACCAAAAGCGTAAACCTAAAGCTCAACAGGCAGATAAAGCCCAAGAGCAGAAAGCAAACGCAAAAGTAGCGGAAAAAGGTCTGCAGCTAGCAGCGGAAGCTCGTACTGAAACAAAACCAGAAGAGAGCAAACCGAAGCAGCAAAATGCGAAAGCAGAAAAAGTGAAAGAGCGCCGCCAACGTCGCAAATTGAACAAGTCTGTACGCGTTAAGGACCAAGAAGCTATTGAGAAGAAAGCCGAAGAAACAGCGGTTAAGACTCAAGAAACGGTTGAAGCTAAAGTTGAAAAGCCAACAGAAGCAGCGGTAGAGGCACAGCAAGACAACAAGCAAGCAGAGTCTAAGCAACGTCGTAATCGTCGTTCGCCACGTCACCTGCGTGCAAGCGGCCAGCGTCGTCGCCGTGGCCGTGATCGCCGCCCTAACCCGTTCCGCCTACGTAAGGGAGGTGTCGCTTCTCCTGAAATGGCTATGGGTAAAGTAATGCCACGTTACATTCCGAAACCAGCACCTAAGAAGGAAGAGCGAGTTAAGGAAGAAGCTGTAGCAGCAGTACCTACAATCCAAGGTGGCTTTGCGTGTCCAGAAATGGCAATGGGTAAAGTGATTATTCGTCGCGAGCAACCTGTCGTAACAGATGCGCCAGTTGTTGAACACAAGGTTCAAGAAACCGTTGAAGCGAAAGTGGAAGCTCCAGTAGTAGAAGCACCTGTTGTTGAAACAGTAATCGCAGAAAAAGCTGAATCGGCAGTAGTAGAAACAGCATCGGTAGAGCCTATCGTTGAAACTCCTGTAACTGAACATGCTGAACCGGTTGATGCCATTGTAGAAACGGCACCTACTGAAGAGCCTATCGTTGAAGCAGCAAAAGAGATTGTAGCCGAAGCGCCAGTAGATAAACCAGAGCCTAAAGTCGAAGCCATTAAAGTTGCTGCTAAGCTAAACGCTAGCGCACCGATGACGAAAGCACCTGGCCCTCAAGAGCTACGCGAAATCACGGTTGCAGCAGCGCCGTTCAAAACCGAACGTTACCAAGCTAAAGGTGCAGGTAGCCAAGTGGCTAAAAACCGTGCATCGGCAGAGATGACAAAGCCTAACTTTAACTAGGCTAAATCATTACGTTCAACTGCTTAACGGCATAAATAAATTAAAGGCTACCATCTGGTAGCCTTTTTTATCTTCATATTTGCCCACTAAATTGTTCATATAAATACCAATTCGTGATCACATTTGTACGCCATTATTCGTATCATTCTTGAACTTAATCACACTTTTCGGTAGCATGCGCCGACTCAAGTTTTCGACACCATTCTGATGCTGCTCTTTTAATACTACGGTTTACACTGCAATGTTTGATTAAAAATCAACCTTCCAGTGGCTTGTGCAAATACGAATATGTGTCGGGTTTAACTCATTGCAAAGAGAACTTAAAAACAAACATGTTCGAATTTCCCCAATTTTCTAAGCACTCCGTAAAAAATGATGTGCTATCAGGCTTAACCGTTGCGCTAGCATTGGTTCCTGAAGCTGTCGCATTTGCGTTCGTCGCAGGCGTAGATCCGATGGTCGGTCTTTACGCTGCATTCATCGTTGGTCTTATTACTTCCATTTTCGGTGGTCGTCCTGGCATGATTTCTGGTGCAACAGGTGCCATGGCAGTCGTAATGGTTTCGCTTGTCGCGACTCACGGTGTCCAGTACCTATTCGCAGCCATCATGCTCGCTGGTATTCTTCAAATTGCCGCTGGTATGTTTAAATTGGGTAAGTTTATCCGTATCGTACCTCACCCTGTGATGATCGGTTTTGTGAACGGTCTGGCTATTGTTATCTTCCTAGCTCAGTTGGGTCAGTTTAAAGCGCCAGACATCAACGGCATGCTTACTTGGCTACCACAAGACCAGATGCTGCTAATGCTTGGTTTGGTTGCGCTGACTATGGCAATCATTCACTTTCTACCAAAAATCACAACAGCTGTACCCTCTTCACTTGTTGCGATCGTAACGGTGACGGCTTTAGTGGTTGGCTTGGATCTGGAAACTCGAACTGTTGTTGACTTCCTGCGTACAATGTCTGGTGATGAAGCTGCAACACTCGCAGGTTCACTACCAACCTTCTCTATTCCTGCGGTACCATTTACACTAGAGACACTACAAATCATTCTTCCATACGCGATCATTCTCGCGGCCATTGGTCTAATTGAATCTCTACTAACACTGACAGTTTTAGATGAGATGACGAATACTCGTGGTCAATCTAACCGCGAATGTATCGGTCAAGGTATGGCAAACATGACGTGTTCTGTGTTTGGCGCAATGGGTGGTTGTGCGATGATTGGTCAGTCGATGATCAACGTAAACTCAGGTGGTCGCGGCCGTCTATCTGGTATCGTTGCGGCTATCGCTCTATTGATGTTTATCTTATTCGCTTCTTCGCTAATTGAAATGATCCCACTCGCTGCTCTGGTTGGTGTGATGTTCATGGTTGTCATTGGTACATTCGAATGGGCAACATTTAAGCTAGCACGCCGCGTACCGAAGCAAGACTTCTTCGTTATTGTTCTTGTGACCGTTGTTACTGTTCTTACTGACCTTGCTGTTGCCGTAGCGGTTGGTGTTATCGTTTCTGCATTAATGTTTGCATGGCAACACGCTAAGCACATCTATGCCGACACGTGCTTAAACGAGGAAGGTTCAAAAGAGTACAAGATTCACGGCCCTATTTTCTTTGGCTCTGCGGCTAACTTCCTGGAGTTGTTTAACGCGCCTGAAGATCCAAAAGATGTGATTGTCGATTTTGCAGACTCTCGCGTGACAGATCACTCTGCAATTGAAGCCATTGAAACACTGGCTGAGCGTTACAATGCTCAAGGTAAAACGCTGCACCTTCGTCACCTAAGCCCAGATTGTCGTAAACTTTTGGACAAAGCTGGCAGCTTGGTTGAAATTAACGTGAAGGAAGACCCAAGCTACAAAGTCGCAACCGACATACTAGCGGGTTAACACGAATAAAAAGGGATGAGCTGAGCTCATCCCTTTTTCTATTGTCTTCAAGCACGGCGATTATAGCTTCTTCAAAATTGCGTCTGATGCCTCTTCGATTAAATCAAGCACCAGTTCAAAGCCATCTTCCCCACCATAATATGGGTCCGGGACTTCGTCGTAACCTGACTCAGAATGACTTAAAAATAACGATACTTTGTGTCGATACTTCAACGGACAAATATCCAATAAATCGGCCAAATTTGCTTTATCTGCGGCTAATATAAGGTCAAACTTTTCAAAGTCATCAATGGTGACTTGGCGCGCTTGCATTCCTTTAAAAGAATAACCTCGCTGCTTTCCTGCTGCCATCGCTCTTGAATCCGGTCGGTTTCCTGCGTGGTAGCCAATTGTACCTGCCGAATCAACCTCTACTTCAACGCCTAGCTTTTGAGCTTTCGCTCTTAACACTGCCTCTCCAGTTGGTGACCGACAAATGTTTCCCATACAAACAACAAGTATTTTCTTCATTTTATTCCCTGAATTATCGGTGGTTTTTCTTCACGATATGTTGGTCTATCATAGCGAGATAAATCAATGAACCCAAATTAACTTGGGCACAGCACGAAAAGGAATTGAGGAAGTATTATGTCTATCGAAGAAAATAAAGAAGCACGCCATAAAGCTCGCCAACAAAAAGTCAAAGAACAGGTAGACGCAAAAATCGCTGCGGCTCAAGAGGAAAAAGGTCTGCTACTGATCATTACCGGAAATGGTAAAGGTAAATCGACATCAGGATTCGGTACGATCGCACGCGCAGTGGGTCATGGTTTGAATTGTGCTGTCGCGCAGTTTATTAAAGGTACTTGGGACAACGGTGAGCGCAACCTACTTGAGAAACTCGGCGTTGAATTCCAAGTAATGGCAACCGGCTTTACGTGGGAAACTCAAAACAAAGCCGCTGATACCGAAGCAGCGCAAGGCGTATGGCAAGAATGTAAGCGCATGCTGCAAGACGACTCTATCGATGTCATCTTGTTTGACGAGCTAACTTATATGGTGAGCTACGGCTACATCGACTTAGACGAAGTGGTCGAAGCGCTGAGCAACCGACCTAAAATGCAGTCGGTTATTATTACTGGGCGTGGCGCACATCGAACCCTGATTGAAATGGCCGATACCGTTTCTGAAGTGAAAAATGTAAAGCACGCATTTGAATCTGGCGTAAAAGCCCTCAAAGGCGTCGATTGGTAACACTCGCAGAGTAATTTAAAAAGGGTTGGCAAAATGCCAACCCTTTTGATTTTCACGCACGGTTAGTTGAAAAGATTCTTCAATAAACCATCGACCGCATCTTTGGTTTTCTCGTCTTTGATTTTGTCCGTTAGCTTCTCTACGCCACGATCGATTTCTTTCTGAGCTTTCTGCTTCAGAACATCATCGAATACGAGCTTGAATTTAGGTTCTGCCCACTTACCAGACACATTGATTGGAATCGTGATGTCTTTCAGCTCATCTATATCTTTACCGCCCTGGCCTTCTAGGCTACCTACAACTGACGTGCTGATAGTAAAGTCGACTGTTTCATTGATGTAGTTTGCGGTACCTTTACCACGAACACGTAACAATGGAGACTGAGCTTGCATATTATCCGTTGATACAACACCTTTGTTGAGTTTCAATGTCGCCGTCATCGCACTGAAGTCTGTTTTCTTAGCTACATTGGTGCCTTCAACTTTTTGCCCTTTAAATTTCGCATAGTTTTCACGAATCAACTGAGCAACGTTGATGCCATTCACCGCACCGTCAGCAAAATTGATAACAACCGTACCAGATAGATTCTTCTTGATACCGGTAGGCGTGAGACTCTTACCTGTAACATTCACATCAATGTTACCTGTCCCTTCAAGTTTGTCGTTTTCAGCAACGTCTATAAGTAGCGGTTGAACTTTCACGCCTTTGATTGACTTTTTAACACTGTAAGTCGCTGGTGATTGGCGTGCATCTAACTTCGCTGTCGCTGAGATTGAGCCTTGGTACAACTTCGAACTAAATGATGTAAGCTCAAACACGCCACGATTCGCAGTGAAGCTCGTTTTTACCGCTTCCATCTTCGCATTTGCCGCTTTGAATTTGTCGATGGTAATGTCACCCTTTACATCTAACGTTTTCAACGCAGACAAATCAGGCTCAACCTCAGGTCCGGCAGGAGCACTCTCGCCACCAGAAGCAGGCTTATTACCTTCGGCAGCTTGCTTATCTAACCCTAAGAACTCATCAAGATCGATATTGGGGCTATGGAGAGCAAAGCGTACTTTAGGAATATCACCGAGTGTCACATCTGCCTTACCATCTAGGGCGATAGCATTCGCTGTTAACTTCTCTAGAACAAAACTCAGATGGTTTTTCGTTAGGTCGAAAGACAGATCAGACACCATGTCGACTTTCATCGGGGACTGAGGTAAGGCATCACCCTCAAAAGTCGATTTAAGAGTTAACTTATCCAACTGTACTTTGCTGATAGCCTTGTCCACGCTAAGTTGACCAGCACCCTGCATATCTAACTTCATACCACCAGCGTCACCCTTAATGGCATAAGTCAGGTTATTTACTGTATCGAATTCAAACGTGTCTAAACCGATCGTTGCCGATTCAATTTTATTGGCAGGGTCAGAGTATGTCGCATCAAAGTTGATGTTCTTTAGCGCGTAGTTTGCCAAACCTTTTTCTAGCTTAAAGTCTGCCTGACCTTTCGCGGTGAACTTTTGGTCGTTCATTTCGCCCTTCACGCCAAAATCAGCCGTTGTCCAGTTGTCAAAAGCGAATTCGGAAAGGTTTAATGAAATATCATAAAGTTTGGTGTAACTACCGGCTTGCTTATCCTGCATTTCTAATGAACCGTTAGAAACCGTAACGCCAGCAAGATTAATACTCCAATCAGAACCAGAAGTTTGCGTTTCACCATTTTGCGTAGGCGCAGCATTGTTCTCTTGTTCTGCTTGTTGTGTTTGGGCTTTCGTCAATGCATCAATATTCTTGCTGCCATCTTTCTTGGTTTCAATGTAGAACTCAGCACCATCAAGCGTGACGTTTCCAATTTCAAGCTGTTGACTAAAAAGTGGCATAACAGAGATGTCTACACCAACGGTATCAACTTTGAATAAATTGGGTTTACTAAAGCCTTGTGGGTTTCGCAATTCTGTATGTCCCAACTCAAAGCCAATTGATGGGAAAAATTGCCAACTGATATCCCCTTCAATCACCAACTCTAATCCCGTTTGCTTTTGCGCTTGCTCAACAATAAGGGGTTTAAACTGATTCGGATTGACGAAGATGGTTAACGCTAAAATTGCGACCAAAATGACCACAATCGGTATTGCTAGAATTAAGAGCAGTTTCTTCATTTGTTTTTCCTTGCTCGAGTGTTTTTACAATTATAAGCGCAGACTCCATTTGCCGCTGACAGTTCCACAAAAGCGTGAAAAGTGTCTGGTTTTAACCTGCAACTGACTAATTTAAAAACAAAAAAAGAAGTGGCACTTAAGGTGCCACTTCTTCTCTTAAAAATAAAGCGATATAGCCGTCTATAGGCTTAAGCTTTCAAAAGTCTTGCAATGTGAGCTTTTAATACATCAATTGCGATACGGTTTTTACCACCGCGAGGAACAATAATGTCCGCATATTGCTTAGAAGGTTCGATAAACTGCATGAACATCGGACGTACTGTTTGTTGGTATTGCTTAAGAACAGACTCCATAGTTCGGCCTCGTTCTTCCACATCACGCTTAACACGGCGAAGCAAGCAAATATCTAACGGTGTGTCCATAAATACTGTCGCATGCATCAAATCACGAAGACGAGGGTCTGTAAGAAGAAGGATACCTTCTAGAATGATCACCTTTTTAGGTGTCATTGTGGTGGTGTTAATTGTTCTTGTGTGCTCAGTGTAGCTGTACTCAGGCACTTCTACTGCTTCACCACGTACCAATTTTTCTAGGTGCTCACACAGTAGGTCGTGGTCCAACGCACTCGGGTGATCGTAGTTCGTCTTTACTCGCTCTTCCATGCTTAGGTGGCTTTGGTCGTTGTAGTAGCAATCTTCCGTGATGACACCGATTTGATGATCGCCTACTTTCGCGCGAAGCTCATTATAAATAGTGCTCGCGATCAGACTTTTTCCAGAAGCAGAAGCGCCAGCAATACCTACGATGACGCATTGATTATTATCAGACATTAGTTTGCACCCGATGATGATTTCTAGTCACATAAAAAGATAAACTGCCTGATTATAGGGAGTTCACCCCATAGTTACTAGTTGGAATTAGGGTTTAGTCATAAGTTTCTGCCTGCTCAGAGGATTAACCTCCGAGCAAACGTTAAAATGTGCAATTATCAACCAGCAGGCATAGTAAACTTAGTTCACCATTGTAAAGCTAATCGCATCTGGTTTTGCTTTGCCTTGCCAAAACATCGTGCTACATACGCGATCGGCAAGTTGCTTATAATACCCTGCATGCTCACTTTCTGGGCGTCTTGCTACCGTTGGCACGCCAGCGTCAATATCTTCTCTCATAGAGATATGAAGCGGAATTTGTCCTAACAATGCTAAGCCAAATTCTTGCGACATTTTTTCAGCTCCGCCCATACCAAAAATATGCTCTTTCGCGCCACATTGACTACAAATGTGATAACTCATGTTTTCCACAACACCAATAACCGGGACATGGACTTTGTTAAACATTGCCGCTCCCTTCCTTGCATCGGCAAGGGCTAAATCTTGCGGCGTTGTGACTAGCACGCTACCTGTTACCGGAATTTGTTGTGACAGAGTCAATTGAATATCCCCCGTACCTGGCGGCATATCAATCACCAAATAATCCAAATCTGGCCAATCTGTTTCAGTTAATAACTGCGACAATGCTTTTGAAGCCATTGGACCGCGCCATATCGCCGCTTCTGATTTATCCACCAAATAACCGATAGAATGAGTATAGATGCCGTGAGCAAAAATGGGTTCCATCCACTTGCCATCACGAACTTCTGGTTTAGCATCTTCTTGCCCCAACATCATAGGTACAGACGGACCATAGATATCTGCATCCAACAATCCCACTTTCGCCCCAGATTGAGCAATCGCCAACGCTAAGTTAACTGCGGTAGTAGATTTACCAACGCCACCTTTCGCAGAACTGACGGCAATGATGTTCTTAACACCCTTAACCGAGTTAGCCACTTGAGTTTCTAAAGCTTTAACTCCAAGGCGAATATTAAATGGGAATTCAGCCACTTTACCCGAGGCTTGCTGCTGTTTGATCCAGTCATGCAGTACGGTTTGAAGCTCATTACTTGCGAATGGCAACGTTATATCAATAGAACCCTGTGTCGTAATCGAAATTGCGCCATGAATATCTGCCCAGTTTTCCACCAACTGTGGATGTTGGAATTGGTTAAACCAGTGACAAAAATCTTGTTTTGAAGTGAACTGATGCATAAGCCCTCCTTTTAGATGTCATGCTACCACCGTCCAGGCTCAACCAGAACCCCAAAAAAACTAAGGCATTCCGCAGTTTGACACCTTGGAGTTAGTCAGTTCATGGGGTAGTATTATCCATCAAAATTTATTTATACCTATCAAGAAAAGCGAATATTAAGTATGGCAAACGATCCAAAAAACTTTCCGTCAAGGAAAATGCTGGTAACTTGTGCCCTTCCGTACGCTAACGGTTCGATCCACCTTGGTCATATGCTTGAGCATATCCAAGCGGACATTTGGGTTCGTTACCAACGCCTACGCGGCAACACTGTAAACTTCATCTGTGCTGACGATGCTCACGGCACGCCAATCATGCTTAAAGCGCAACAGATGGGTATTACTCCTGAAGAAATGATTGCCGCAGTTAGCGAAGAGCACCAAAAAGACTTCGCTGGATTTGATATCAGCTTTGATAACTACCACAGCACACACTCAGATGAGAACCGTGAGCTAGCGTCACACATTTATCTTGAGTTGAAGAAAAATGGCTTTATCTCTAGCCGAACTATCTCTCAGCTGTTCGATCCAGAAAAAGAGATGTTCTTACCGGACCGTTTCGTAAAAGGTACCTGTCCAAAATGTAAGTCTGAAGACCAGTACGGTGACAACTGTGACAACTGTGGTGAGACTTACAGCCCAACAGAACTGATCAATCCTAAATCTGCGGTTTCTGGTGCGACGCCAGTAATGAAAGATTCTGAGCACTTCTTCTTCGACCTGCCTCAGTTTGAAAGCATGCTAAAAGAGTGGACTCGCTCTGGCTCGCTACAAGCTGAAACAGCGAACAAAATGCAAGAATGGTTCGAATCTGGTTTGCAGCAATGGGATATCTCACGTGATGCGCCATACTTTGGCTTCGAAATCCCAGGAGAGAAGAACAAATTCTTCTACGTATGGCTAGACGCACCTATCGGCTACATGGGCTCTTTCAAAAATCTATGTGACAAGCGCGACGACCTAGATTTCGACGAGTACTGGAAGAAAGACAGCTCAGCAGAGCTGTACCACTTCATCGGTAAAGACATCGTTTACTTCCACAGCCTATTTTGGCCAGCAATGCTAGAAGGTTCCGGCTTCCGTAAACCAAACAACGTATTCGTACACGGTTACGTAACCGTAAACGGCGCGAAAATGTCGAAGTCTAAAGGTACGTTCGTAAAAGCAAGCACTTACCTAGAGCACCTAGACCCTGAGTGTCTACGTTACTACTACGCTGCGAAGCTAAACAGCCGTATCGATGATCTAGATCTTAACCTTGAAGACTTCACTCAGCGCGTAAACGCTGACGTTGTTAACAAGATCGTTAACCTGGCATCTCGTAACGCAGGTTTCATCGCGAAACGTTTTGAAGGCAAACTGTCTGACAACTTTGCAGAGCCTGAACTTTACAACGAATTTGTTGCTGCTGCTGACCGTATCGCTGAGCTTTACGAAACGCGTGAGTTTGGTCGTGCAATCCGTGAAATCACGGCATTGGCAGACAAAGCTAACCAATACGTTGATGAAAAAGCACCGTGGGTTGTAGCAAAAGAAGAAGGCAAAGATCAGGAACTACAAGACATCTGTTCTGTCGGTATCAACCTATTCCGCGTACTGATGACTTACCTGAAACCAGTAATGCCATCGCTAGCTGCACGTACTGAAGCGTTCCTAAACCAAGAGCTAACTTGGGAAAACATCGCTGATCCACTAACAGGCCACGAGATCACTAAGTTCAAAGCACTGTTCAACCGTATCGATCCGAAGAATGTTGAAGCGATGATCGAAGCGTCTAAAGAAGATGCGGCGGCAGAAATGGCGGCGAAAGAGAAAGCTGAAGCGGAAAAGAACAAGGCTAGCCAAACCGAGTTAGACAAAGAACCAATCGCTGAAGAGATTGAGTTCGATGCTTTTGCTGCAGTAGATATGCGTATCGCTCGCATCATCTCTTGTGAAGAAGTACCAAAAGCCAACAAACTGCTTAAGTTCCAATTAGACATCGGTGGTGAAACTCGTCAGGTATTCTCTGGCATCAAGTCAGCTTACAAACCTGAAGAGCTAGAAGGCAAGCTAACGGTAATGGTAGCAAACCTAAAACCTCGTAAGATGAAGTTTGGTATGTCTGAAGGTATGATCCTAGCGGCAGGCCCTGGTGGTAGCGACCTGTGGATCCTTGAGCCACACGAAGGCGCTCAACCTGGCATGCGCGTAATGTAAGTTGTAGCTTTACGATCAAATTTAAAAAGTCCTCGCCAGTTCAGCGGGGACTTTTTTTGACTGAATTCACACTTTTGGGGAATTTGTGCACCAAACTTGTACAGCATCTTTCCCGTCACAAGCCTAACTCACTGTTTTAATAGAATTTAATTAGTGGCATCAAAACTGCAATCTTTCTTGTTAGGTCCAAACACTAACAAGGAGTTGGTTATGTTTGTTTTGATTTCCACACTATTGTCCATCGCTATTTTAGCCGGAATATATCACTTATCTTCTAAACGAGAGCAGCAACATGCGCGCAAATATCAGCTGTTAACATTGTTACGAGATGTTGTTCACCTTCTGAGACACCACCGAGCTGCTACTCACTACTCGCTTCAATTCCAACAAAACGATCAACAAAAATTGGACGCTCTTCATGATGCTCTGACTAACAAGCTGCATCTTTTAGTCGAAACATCACGGTTTGAAAACAAACCCATGTATCGCGTATTACAGATTAAAGTAGGGAAACTACTTGAACAATGGAATGACCATAGTGTTGCAAGAAACCAGATGGAGCATGGTAAGTTAATTCGTCATTGCTTGTTTTTGATGGATGAAGTAACCATCGCATGGCTAGCGGTTGAGCAAAGAGATGACTTGCATAATGAGTATCACATGAACTGGCAAAACATTATGGATAGCTTGGAGACCCTGACTCAGTTACGAATCAGCATTCAAGATTTAGGAGAGCAAGGCGGAAATGAGCGTTTCAAAAATTATGCATCGGTCATGATGCGTAAGCTAAACCAACTAGCGGTTATCGCTCCACTTAGCATTACCTCTCCTGCTTCCACGCGCTCAATACAGACGCTAAATGAATACGTGACAGGGAGTCATGTCGACTTAACAGAAGCAGAGCTTTATGGCATCACATCGGACTTGTCATTGACCATCTTCAATACTTACGACCATGTCCTTTCAGATGTCGTAGAGTCATTATATCTACCGTTACCCAGACTCTCACTAGCAGGATAAACGTTCCATACCTTATTATTGGTGCTTGGTTCGTCGCCGACTTATAAATAAAAACAAAAAAACCGCAGGCCTAAGGCACTGCGGTTTTCGTTTATTCAACTTGTCAGCGCTTAGCTGTCGTCTTCCGTGAAGTTCGTTGGTAATTGCTTTTTCATTTCGTTCCAGATCAACGCACTTTCCATACCATAATGACGAATCACTACTGGTAGTTGCTCACGCTGGCCACTTTCACAAGTTTCGAGCAATTGATGGTAAAACTTCAGAGCTAGCTCACGAGAAGCTGGATTTGAGAAGTAGTAGCTACCGACACGATCGTAGAGCTTCTTCAAACCATTAAAGATCAAACCGTAAATTTGATTTCCTGAATGGAATGCTAGGCGCTGGAAAAGCATATAATCGTAAAAGTTGAACGTTTTAGCAATCAAGATTTCTTGACGCTTCGCTTCATCTTTCTCGTTATCTTCTTTCACATTCTGCAGAACTTTTTCAGCATACGGCGAAGAAGCGATGAATTCGTCCCAGGAAGCCGCATTCATTAAAGCTTCACAAGATTCGATTACGTTCTTAATTGTACGCTCAGAGCTCTCTTTGTTCGCTTTAAATGCATAGCGCATAAAGATAGGACTGATGTTGGTACGTGCCGCAAGCAGATCTTCTACAATGTTTGTCGCATTATCAACGTCTAGCGTCATTAAAGTATCCAAAATATGCAGGCCAGAGGTCTCCATAAATTGGTTAACTTTCGTAGGTTTGCCGTGCTGGATAGTCAGCCATCCATCACGGGCTAGTCGTTGAAGAACCTCTCTTAAAGTCGTTCGAGTAACACCAATCAGTTCGGACAGCTCGCGCTCAGCAGGTAAAATTGAGCCTGGAGGAAAACGGCCGTTCCAAATGCTCTCGATAATATATTTTTCTGCGAATCCCGCAGGGCTTTTCGCCTTTATGACCATTCTACTTTTTATCCAATATTGATTTCTGAGGGTCGATACTACTCATCATACCACTACTTAGCGGTTTGAGAAAATTTACGATCAATAGTGGAAATGACTCCATAACATAGAGTTAATACTCTATATGTTGTGTCAATTTAAGAGGCTCTAACATGCGAGCGAAAGCAGTAAAATATGAATTTTCATTTAATTAAACAGCTCACAAATCTCGGAGAAATAAAGACAACCGTGTCACATTTTTATATTCAAAATATGAAAAATTACTTTGTATATCACAGTTAATATTCTTTCTTAATTTGCCTTTTCTCGTCACTGACCGTCATTTAAAATCCAAGAGGATTTTTTTAAGACTTTCATGGTATAGTAACGCCGTTTTGATCGCGTTATTACATTTAAAAAGTCATTTTAGTCGGTAGCATCACGTTTTGTTATTGACTAATAAATGCCTGAGTGTAGAGTTTGCGGTCGAAAGTGAGCGGTGCTTGAGTTCAGGGGAAGTAACTTGGCAAGACTACAATAAACAAAGGATTGTTGTTTTACTAAGTTATTGTTTTTAAAGACTAGTTAATAAGTCTAACAAACAGATACTTAAGCACTATTGTAGTGTCTATTCATAATTTTGTTATAAAGAGAATTATCATGCCGATATCGCTCGGAAACGCTTTTATCAAGAACTTCCTTGGTAAAGCGCCTGATTGGTACAAAGTTGCCATTATAGCCTTCTTAATAATTAACCCGATTGTATTCTTCCTAATAAACCCATTTGTAGCTGGATGGTTGTTGGTCGCTGAATTTATTTTCACGCTAGCAATGGCATTAAAATGCTACCCATTACAACCTGGCGGTTTACTTGCTATTGAAGCCATTGCTATCGGCATGACTAGCCCTGCGCAAGTTAAGCACGAATTAGTAGCAAATATCGAAGTACTGCTACTTCTGGTATTTATGGTTGCGGGCATCTACTTCATGAAGCAGCTATTGCTGTTCATTTTTACCAAAATTTTACTTGGCATTCGCTCTAAAACCCTACTATCACTCGCGTTCTGCTTTGCTGCGGCATTTTTGTCTGCATTTTTGGATGCCTTGACGGTTATCGCCGTTGTTATCAGCGTGGCGATCGGCTTTTACTCTATATATCACAAAGTAGCGTCTGGTAACCCTATCGGTGACCATGACCATACACAAGATGACACGATCACTGAACTAACGCGTGATGACCTAGAAAACTATCGTGCGTTTTTGCGCTCTTTGTTGATGCATGCTGGTGTAGGTACTGCCTTAGGTGGCGTAACCACGATGGTTGGTGAACCTCAAAACTTAATTATTGCAGACCAAGCGGGTTGGTTATTTGGTGAATTCCTAATCCGTATGTCTCCAGTGACACTACCTGTATTTTTCTGTGGTCTCATCACTTGTGCTTTAGTTGAAAAGCTTAAAGTGTTTGGCTACGGCGCGAAGCTTCCTAATAACGTTCGTCAGATCCTCGTCGATTTTGACCGTGAAGAGCGTAAAACGCGAACAAATCAAGATGTCGCAAAACTCTGGGTTCAAGGTCTTATTGCGGTTTGGTTGATCGTTGCACTCGCTTTGCACTTAGCGGCTGTCGGCTTAATTGGCCTTTCTGTGATCATATTAGCGACCGCATTTACTGGTGTCATTGAAGAGCACTCCATGGGGAAAGCGTTTGAAGAGGCCCTGCCCTTCACTGCACTGCTTGCAGTATTTTTCTCGATCGTTGCCGTAATCATTGACCAAGAGCTGTTTAAACCAGTCATCGATGCGGTGCTTGCCGTTGAAGATAAAGGTACTCAGCTAGCTCTGTTCTATGTGGCGAATGGCTTATTATCTATGGTGTCGGATAACGTGTTCGTTGGTACGGTTTACATCAATGAAGTAAAAACTGCACTCATTGAGGGTCTCATTACTCGTGATCAGTTCGACTTACTGGCGGTGGCAATCAATACTGGTACTAACCTGCCTTCTGTTGCAACGCCAAACGGTCAAGCGGCATTCCTATTCTTACTCACATCGGCTCTCGCTCCATTAATTCGTCTGTCTTACGGTCGAATGGTTATCATGGCGCTGCCTTACACCGTCGTTCTTGCGATTGTCGGTCTGATGGGAATCATGTTCTTCCTAGAGCCTGCAACAGCTTCTTTCTACGAAGCTGGTTGGATTTTACCTCATAGTGGTGATCTGACTCCCGTAGTATCCGGTGGTCACTAAAATTTGAGTTGATTAGGAAACTTATCCACGATAAAAAGCTCTGAGTATTCAGAGCTTTTTCTATTTCAGACAGGAACAAAAACGTGACTATTTTAAATTCACTTAACCAGTTTTCAAAGGGACGTTTATCGTGGCTACTGCTTCTGCTATTCGTCGTTTTCTTTGAAGCATGCGCCCTCTATTTTCAGCACGTCATGATGCTTGCACCATGTGTCATGTGTATTTATGAAAGAGTCGCGATGATGGGAGTGGGCGTCGCTGCAATGGTTGGTATATTGGCACCCAAGAACCCAATTTTCCGCTGGCTAGGTTTGATAGGCTGGGGATTAAGTGCTTACAAGGGTTTGTTACTTGCAATGCAGCACGTTGACTACCAGTTTAATCCATCACCATTCGCGACTTGCGATTTATTCGTCACATTCCCCAGCTGGGCTCCGCTCAATCAGTGGGTTCCTTGGATGTTTGAAGCATATGGTGATTGCTCTAAGGTTGTGTGGCAGCTCCTTGATTTATCAATGCCACAATGGTTAGTAGTAATTTTTGCAGGCAATTTAATCGCTTTGGCATTAATTGTAATTGCACAATTCTTCCCTGCAAAACGCGTTAATCCAATTCGTTAATCCTACTGACGCGTAAAAATTAACAAAAAGCCGACCATCTGGTCGGCTTTTTGTTAAGTGGATAGCGCGGCGATTCGCTTTAGCCGCGTGATTGACCACAGCACTGCTTGAATTTTTTTCCGCTCTCACAAGGACAGGGATCATTGCGCCCGATACCTTTGAATGGGTTTAGGCTTTGAGCTTTATTGCCTACCATCAACTCATCCGCGCCCAGCGCGACTTCACCGACCATTAAATCAAGCTGGTCGACTAAATCTGTCAGGGCCGGTGGCGTTTCAATACCTGCGTCACGCATCTGTTGCTGCGTTGCTGGCTCATCGATCGCCAGCATCAAAGTGGTCAGTAATGCTTGCAGCATACGCTGTAATCCATCATTGAGCTCAACGTCTTGCCACTGTTCTTCAATCATTGGCCAAACAGACATAAAGCCTTCGGCAAAATCAGCAAGTTGTTCAGGTTCTTTGCCTGTTAGCTCTAGCACGGAATATTCGTTTCGTTGAATTCGGTTATGCTGCTTGTGAATTTGCTCTTCCACAGCTGGTTGAATCGCTTTGAATCCCTCACCTAATAGCGGCTCTAACCACTTTTCAGGAGCGAGTGGTTTTGTCGTCAGATTCGCAGCTAACACTGCGCCTTCGATAAATAGGCAAGATTCATCGACGTGAACTTCACCTTTTTCAATCAATGTGTATTGCATGACATCTGGTTTCCCATAAATTTGGCGGCATTATACCTCAGAGCTCAAAAGCACGTAACCTAACGTTGTGTGTTTGACTGCATTGGGCGCTTCGACTCTTTTAATGACAAACTTAACTTACATCGCTACAATCGCCCTCCTTTTTACCACCAAACTGTATTAGGCAAGCTATGCGAGTTGTACTAGGCCCAATGGAAGGCGTTTTAGATCATTTGATGCGCCAAATCCTGACCGAGATAAACGACTATGACCTGTGTGTTACGGAGTTTGTTCGCGTAATCGACCAGCTATTACCCGATCATGTATTTCACCGTTTATGCCCGGAGCTGTTGCAAGGTTCTCAGACTGCATCTGGTGTGCCAGTACATGTGCAATTGTTGGGACAAGAACCGAACTGGATGGCTGAGAACGCAATTAAAGCGGCAAACCTTGGCGCCAGAGGTATTGATATAAACTTTGGTTGCCCAGCCAAAATGGTCAACAAAAGTAAAGGTGGAGCAGCGCTACTCCAGCATCCAGAGCTCATTCACCGTGTGGTTAAAGCTTGTCGAGAAGCCGTTCCAGAAGCCATTCCCGTAACTGCAAAAATTCGTCTTGGCTGGGAGAACCCTGAAGATTGCTTTGAAATTGTCGATGCCATTCAGTCTGCTGGCGCAAATGAACTGACCGTACACGCACGTACTAAACAAGGTGGTTATAAAGCTTCTGAGATAAAATGGGATTACATCAACCAAATTCGCGAACGTTTCGATATCCCACTGATAGCGAATGGTGAAATTTGGAATTATGAAGACGGTCAACGTTGCATTGAAACGACTGGCGTTAGCTCTTTAATGGTGTGCCGAGGCGCTTTCAATATCCCTAACTTAGGCAATATGGTAAAACATAACCACCAGCCAATGTCATGGCCCGAGGTGGTTGAGTTGCTCATCTATTACTCCAAGTTCGAGATGAAAGGCGATAAAGGCTTGTATTACCCAAACCGCGTAAAACAATGGTTCTCTTACTTACGTCAAGCTTATCCTGAAGCAAAAGACCTATTTAGAGAAATCAGAACGTTCAACAAAGCCGCACCAATTGTTGAGCATATTCAACGCTACCGCGATGACTTAAACTCTCAGGTTGCATAACTCCCGAACACAAAAAAGGACGAATATCTCGTCCTTTTTTGTATCTAAATCCTAGTAACAGATCTTATTTTTGCCGGTACTTTTGGCTTGATATAACTTTTCATCCGCCGCTTTAAACAATTCATCAAAGTTTTCTACTCGGCTCTCTTTACTAAACACCACACCGCCAGAGATCGTAAAGCCTTCTTTCGTTACGCGTGTCGAGCGCTCATCTATGGCCTTTTTTACTCTGTCTAAAATGAGTTTAATGCCCTCTGAATCTTCGTCATAAATCGCTAAAACGAACTCTTCGCCACCAAACCTTGAGGCAACATCGGTATGGCGAATATTTTCACGTATACATTTTGCAACAAGCTGAATTGCAGAATCACCGACATCATGACCATAGGTGTCGTTGATCTTCTTGAAGTTATCAATATCGAACACTGCTAAAGCAACCTGTTTTTTTGTCATCTTATTACGCCACACGGTTTGCATACCTCGACGATTCAATAAGCTGGTCATTGGGTCTCTTGCTGCCAGTTCTTTAAAGTAGCGTCGCTCGCTATGCATATTCACATAGAACAAGACGACGGTACTCAGCACGTAAATAAATAGTGCGACAATAAGGCTGTATTTTTCAAAAACCGCTAGGTTCTTAGCTTCATCCCAAAGGTTGTACTCGTAGTACATGCTGTGATTCGCACTCAATCGCTCTAATTCGACTGGTTTGATTCGTGTACTGTTTGAAGGAATGGATTGTAAATTGGAAACCAAATGAAACTGACCAACAAGACCTAGCGACGAAGCCATGAGCGTATTGATGTCAAAATCAATAGACAAAACACCTTGGTGTTCTCCTTTCTCATAGACGGGTACCGTCATACTAATGACTTGACCTTCCATCGAGTCCAACACTGGCCCTGGTCCAGCCAAGGTAATATTCACTTTATCTTGCGCGGTTTTTTGCCAAAAAGGTCGGGCTTTTAGCGTTGACAAAAGTTCTCTCGTGAAATTTTTTGCGTAGGTATCGGGTGAGGAGATAACGTAACCGCGCTTGTCAATGTAATGAATTCCAACAATGTGCGATTCAATATCGTGCAGAAATGACAATGACGGCGCAAAACCCGCCTTTTGTTCAGCTAACTGGTTAATCGTTGAACCTTGCTGACATAAGCTTTCGTCCCCTACGATCATATAATCAAGGTCAACCGCAGGTAACCCTTCACTATAAACACTTTCGAGTAATAACACATCTATAGGCCAAAGATAACAAAGCCCTTCTTTGACTAAAGAATTATGTTCTTCAAACAGTGGGTTAGCGTAATTGGTATAGTTGGTGAAGCTGTAATCTAAAGCCGTGAGCACTTTAATACCGCGAGACATTGCACGCTCGATACGCGAATACTCAGAATCGATATAGCGGTTAACCGCATCATAGTAATTTTTCGTTGTAACGAGTAAAACCACTACAAATAGTGCCAGAGGAAAAAAGATGACAAATGAGAGGCTAAATCGCCTTTGGTTTACCATTGAGTACCATGCATATGAAAGGTCAATAGTCTCTTATGACTGCTATTAAATTGATACTCGTTATCTGGTGACGCATGCAATGCAGCACCAGATAACAAGAGACCAAACAAATGTGTGCGCGCTGTTTGAGACCGTTTATATATTAAAGGAGTTTAATCAATATAGAGTGTGGTGTCACTTTAGTCGCCATAATTTGCAGCTCTGTGCAGACATATTGACAGAGATATGACCTTTATAATCAACCTGTTCTGTGTCATCTAACAACGATACAACTTGGCTAACCTCCAAGCCCAGTTGCCACATAGGTAAATCGATTGAACATTCATTACCACTGAGATTAATCATTACAACGACTGCTTCACGACCCAGTACACGTGCGTACGCCAACAGGTTGTTAGTGCAATGAAGCCATTGAATACAGCCCGACTGTAAAGGCTTACATTGTTTACGTATCTTGATCCATTGTTGGTAAAGCGATAGCCATTGTGAACTTTCAATTTCATTCCAAGGAAAACAACGACGATTATCTGGGTCTAGACCTCCTTCTAGACCGACTTCACTCCCGTAGTAAATACAAGGCGTGCCAACGTAAGTCATAAGCATTGCTAGCGCGATGTTCATTTTACGCTTATCACCATCAACCAGTGTGATAAACCGAGCAGTATCGTGACTATCGAGTTGATTCAGCTGCGATAGCTGATTCGAAAATGGGATTTTTGCTCTGGCTTCGTCCAACCATGCTTTAAACTCCAAACCATCAATGTTGATTGGATCGTACATAATGTCTTGTCGTGCGATAAAAGCTCGGACTGGATGAGCAAAACCGTAGTAGTTCATCGCCCCATCCTCTTGATCACCTTGCAACCACTGCGTTGCTTCAAAAAAGTGCTCACCTAACACATAAGCATTCGGGTTTACTGACTTAGTCGCATTCCGAAACGCTGCCACATAATGAGCATTGTTTTTCGCGCCGTCCCCTTCGCCAAGCATATGAATTACATCAAACCGCCAGCCATCAACCAAGTACGGTGGCTTCAGCCAATACTTGATGACAGAATCTTCACTTTGGTAGATGTAGTCGCGCACCTGTTCATTTTCGAAGTTCAGAACCGGTAAGTTACCAATGCCTTTCCAACCAATGTAGTGATTGGTTTCGCCTTCGAAAAAGTAGTAATCACGGAACTTTGACTGCGGATTGCCATACGCTCCTTCTCCTTTTTGTTGGATATCAAACCAAGGATGATGCACTGACGTGTGGTTAAACACCGCGTCTAAGACAATCTTCATATTCTTACCACGAATCTTCTCACACAGTTCCGCAAACTGAGCATTGGTGCCAAACATAGGATCAACAGTGAAGTAATCAGTGGTGTCGTATTTATGATTACTTGGTGAAGAAAAAATCGGATTGAAGTAAAGCGCTGTTACACCGAGCTGCTCAAGATAATCCAACTTCTGTTCTACACCTTTGAGGTCGCCGCCAAAGAATTCACGTGCCCCGGTATTTTGGTGAGAGCCTACCGCGTCTCCCCACGCCTTGACGACCGATGCAGAATCATACTGAGCATAAGCGTGGCGAATATCAGACTCACTTTTACTAGCAGAAAAACGGTCAGGAAAGATTTGATAGAAAACTTGCTCTTGGACCCAGCTTGGTGGTTGATGCTCTACATTCAACTTAAAGTGGAACTCTTTGGGTGGAATACGCTTTTGTACGCCTCGTGCATCGAGCCAGTATTGCTGTCCGTCTTTGAGGAGCTTAAACACATAATGTGTGACATCTCGATCTTGATTTGGTCGAAACGATGCCTCCCATAGTAATAATTCACCAGCCGTTCCTACTTGAGCCATGTCGACCAGATATTCTTCGTTGTCCGGCTCAATACGCACATAGACGGAATCAAAATCCAATGTCTCGGTTTTCAGTCTGACTGTAACTTGCTCGTCATTAAAAGCTAAACCATCAATAGTTTGACTATGAAAAATAAATGGCAGGTTCATTATGGGCACTCCTCGTCATCGGATATGCCACTATGTTATTGAAGAATTAGAGACAAGAAATCCTCCCTGCGAGTTGACATATCAGCCAATTTTCCCAAGGAGGATCACACTTAGTAGGCGTAGTGACTGGTAGGATACTGCTTAGTTCAACAAGAGACTGTCATCGGCAAGCTCTTCACCACGCACTTTGGAGAACATATCCAACAAGTCTGGTACTTGCATGTTAGCGCGCTGCTCTCCAGCCACATCTAGCACAATTTCACCTTGGTGAAGCATTACGGTCCTATCGCCACATGCTAATGCGTCTTTCATCGAATGCGTCACCATCATCACGGTTAAATCGAACTCATCGACAATACGTTTAGTTAAGTCGATAACAAACGCCGCCATACGAGGGTCAAGCGCAGCCGTGTGTTCATCAAGCAATAACAACTTACTCTCCGATAACGTCGCCATCACAAGGCTAACGGCTTGTCGTTGTCCACCGGACAGTAAGCCAATGCTATCGCCCAAGCGGTCTTCTAAACCAAGACCGAGGATGCTAATTCGCTCTTGGAACAGCTTGCGACGTTTAGTAGAGAGCGCCAACCCCCAGCTGCGTTTTTTACCACGCATGTGCGCTAGAGCCATGTTCTCTTCTATCGTCAGTGCACCACAAGTCCCGGCCAATGGATCTTGAAACACTCGGGCACATTGCGTCGCACGTTGGGCTACCGTCTGCTTGGTGACGTCTTTACCATCAATGATCACCTGACCACCTATCATCGGCGTCTCACCTGTCACCGCACCAAGCAACGTCGATTTTCCTGCGCCATTAGAACCAATCACGGTAAGAAATTGATGCTCTGGAACCTCTAAAGAGACGCCTTTCAATGCACGATTTTCCAAAATCGTCCCTGGGTTGAACGTGACCTGAATGTTATTTAGTTCGATCATAATGCCTCCCCAGAACCATTTTTTGATGCCGCTTGTTTAGCATCAGTAACGCGTTGTTTCGCTCTCATGCTCTGTTTTAGCTTTGGAGCAATAAGCGCCACAGCCACCAATACTGCGGTAACCAGGTTGAGGTCTGAAGCTTGTAAACCAAACATGCCAGAGCTCAAAGCGAAAGCCACTGCAAGGCGATAAAGTACCGAACCGATGATGACCGCAAATACCGCAACCCAAATCTTGCGCCCGGGAATAAGGGTCTGCCCCAAAATCACAGCTGCCAAACCAACGACAATGGTGCCCACGCCAGAGGTCACATCCGCAAAGCTGTTCGTTTGTGCAAACAACGCGCCTGCGAATCCCACAAACCCGTTGGATAAAGCCAAGCCAAAGTAGGTATAAAAGCCAGTGCTCGCCCCTTGCGCAGAAACCATACGCGCATTCACACCCGTGGCTCGTAAACCAAGACCAAAGTCGCTGTTCAGCAGGCGAATGACAAAGAAAGCGGACAGAAGAACTAAGACCCCAACAACCAGAGGGCGAATAAACATCGCATCGCCCAATGCTTCAAACGGAGTGAGAATAGTATCCTCTCCAAGCAACGCCATATTAGGTTTGCCCATAATACGAATATTAATTGAAAATGCAGCGATCATGGTAAGAATGGAAGCTAACAGGTGTAAAATACCACACCGAACAGCCAGAAAAGCGGTTACCCACCCCGTCATACTACCAGCTATCATCGCCATTATTGTCGCAAGCCAAGGATTAATACCTGCGACAATCGCCGTTGCAGCTACCGCAGCTCCCATTGGAAAGCTGCCATCCACACTCAAATCGGGGAAATCGAGAACACGGAACGTAAGATACACACCCAGAGCGACTAGGCCATAAATCAAGCCAATTTCGAGTGCACCAAAAAAAGCAAATGCAGACATAACTGCTCCTTTCTGCATGCTCAGGCTGGCTAATACCAACCTGAACTTAAGACTTCTAACGTATACTCCCCTTCTTCTCTAGCAGAATGCTTTACACGAGAAATCTGGCGAGTATCAATTTTGGGGCAAGCCTCTATCAACCAACGTGACAGGCTTAACCCCAAAAAGCGTTACTTATTGCATGCTTGTCGCACGTTCAATCACAGAACTTGGCAGCTTGATACCGAGCTTAGATGCTGCGCTTTCATTAATTACAAGGTCAGAGCCCGTCGCGACTTTTACATCCAGCTTGCCTGGTTCTTGACCATCAAGAATCGCCGCCACGTAATCCGCGGTTTGTACACCAACCTGGTAGTAGTCAAAACCTAAGCCTGCAATTGCACCCTTTTCGACATACGACGTCGCGCCACCAAATACAGGTTTCTTCGCTTGATTCGCTGCCACAATCATCCCTTCAATCGCACTTGCAACTGTATTGTCTGTTGGGGCGTAAAGAATGTCTGATTTCGCTGCAATCGCTTGAGTCGCAGACTGAACATCAGCACTTTTTAGTGCGGTCGCTTCAACCACTTGTATGCCTTTTGCTTTTGCGCTTTCTTTTAGTAATTCAACTAAAGTCACGGCATTAGCTTCACCGGGATTAAATACAACCCCGATGCTTTTCACCTGAGGAAGAATTTCTTGGATGAGATCGACATGCTGAGCAACGGGTGAAAGATCAGACAGGCCAGTTACGTTTTTGCCTGGTTGTTCCATCGACTTAACCAATTTCGCACCAACCGGATCTGTTACCGCAGTAAAGACAACAGGAATAGAGCGAGTAGCCGACACCAAAGCTTGTGCCGAAGGTGTCGCGATGCCAACTAACACATCAGGATTTTCACCGACGTACTGACGGGCAATTTGCACCGCAATCGCTGGATTACCCTGTGCGGTCTTATAATCAAATTCTAGATTTTTGCCTTCTTCGTAGCCTTTCGCTTTCAAACCATCAAGTAACCCTTGGCGCGTCGCGTCTAACGCCGGGTGTTCGACAATCTGTGAAACTGCGACAGTTGCAGTGGCGGCCAGTACATTGGTAGAAGAGAAAATAGCAGTAGCTGATAGAACGGCGGTGGCTAATAAACGTTTCGTTTTCATCATAACTCCTTGATGTGACTTCGTCCTTGTTTCACGAGCTTTCAATATGTGTATCGACTCGTGAATTCAAATGTTTGAAGGCGGTATTGTTGTGTTCGTATAACTGTGCACTTCTTGCGCATCTTGTTTTTATTATTACTACTAAGTCTTAGTAAAGAAAAGAAAGATTTAACACTAAAGCAACATTTGTGATCGGGGGGACTTCTTCATCCGGAAAGAATCTTTGGCAAACAAAGCTTCGCTCGCTTCATCAACGACCGTCAAAGTAGGTAATAGAGGCAGGATCAAAAATGGAGCGGCCAGTGCACACTCCATTTCAAACAATTTAAATTAGAACCAACGCTCTAATGACGATTTATCGAGCTGGCGAAACGCTCGGTTCAATATTATCGCAAGCTCTTTGTAACGAGGGCGAGCTTTGACAGGCTCTAATGCAAAACCTGTTTCCACAATTTTTTGATGCAACTCCCGATACCAAGAGGCCAAAGAAGGCGGCAATTTCGTGTTGGACCGAGCACCAAGCCACCAAATGCCTTGAAGTGGCAAGCTAATCGCAAACAAGGCGACAACAATGGATTGAGGTAAAGCGTGGTAATTGTTGAATGCCATTTGAGTGAGTACGCTGATCGCAGCAACAGCTGGCATGACTTTAATGCCAAAGCGAGTCGCCTTAATGATACGCTGTTCCGGAAATATGGCGCTTAGCTCTTTACGAACCGGCCAGATCTCCATGTAATTCTGGCCATCTTTCAGGCTATGGATCAATCCGACTTTATTACTCATACCGCTCTCTCACTAAAAAATAGTTGAACATTTCAACTGAAGGTACAAAAAATTGATGAAAGTTAATATTCTTTCAAATTTTTTTTGTTATCATTGCTTATTATCGCTATCCTTTGCAGACCCTCAATCTCATTGTTGCTGTTATTTACAATTTAAGCAACTCCGAGATATCTATCTGCACGGATCGCATCATAGTGATGGAAGGGTTCATCACTATTTCTTTATATGGAATTAGAACAATTTTTGACCAGGATTAGTACGCAGCCTTCTGGGTATCGGCTATTCTTGTGATTAATTTTTCATTCTTTAACTGATTTTTTATCAGACGAATAACAGGTAGTCATACATGTCTAAGCTAGTTTTAGTTTTAAACTGCGGTAGTTCTTCTCTTAAATTTGCCGTTGTTGATGCCGAGAACGGCGACGAGCACTTGTCAGGTCTTGCTGAGTGTCTTCACCTTCCTGAAGCTCGCATCAAGTGGAAACTTGATGGCAAGCACGAAGCTCAACTAGGCAATGGTGCAGCTCACGAAGAAGCACTAGCGTTTATGGTAGAAACTATTCTTGCTTCTAAGCCAGAGCTTAAAGCTAACCTAGGCGCAATCGGTCACCGTATCGTTCACGGCGGCGAGCAGTTCACTCAATCTGCACTAATTACTGATGAAGTTCTAAAAGGTATTAAAGACGCTGCAACATTTGCACCTCTTCATAACCCTGCTCACATCATCGGTATCGAAGCGGCTAAGAAAAACTTCCCAGAGCTGAAAAACGTTGCTGTATTTGACACTGCGTTCCACCAAACTATGCCTGAAGAGTCTTACCTATACGCTCTTCCATACAACCTATACAAAGAACACGGTATCCGTCGTTACGGCATGCACGGTACTTCTCACTTGTTCATCACTCGTGAAGTTGCAGGCCTACTAAACAAACCAGTTGAAGAAGTAAACATCATCAACTGTCACCTAGGTAACGGCGCATCTGTATGTGCGATCAAGAACGGTCAATCTGTAGACACTTCTATGGGTCTTACTCCACTTGAAGGTCTGGTAATGGGTACTCGCTGTGGCGACATCGACCCTGCTATCGTCTTCCACCTACACGACGCTCTAGGTTACTCTGTTGATCAAATCAACACGATGCTAACTAAAGAGTCTGGTCTTCAAGGTCTAACTGAAGTGACTTCTGACTGTCGTTTCGTTGAAGACAACTACGGTCAAAAAGAAGAAGCAACACGCGCAATGGACGTGTTCTGTCACCGTCTAGCTAAATACGTTGCTGGCTACACTGCTTCAATGGAAGGCCGTCTAGACGCAATCACTTTCACTGGCGGTATCGGCGAGAACTCTGGCCCTATCCGTGAAATGGTTCTAAACCGTCTTGGCATCTTCGGTATCGAAGTAGATAGCGAAGCTAACCTTAAAGCTCGCTTCGGCGGCGAAGGCGTTATCACGACTGAAAACAGCCGTATCCCTGCAATGGTTATCTCTACTAACGAAGAGCTAGTCATCGCTGAAGACACTGCTCGCCTGACAGGTCTTTAATTGAATTCCTGGCTAGCCACTCGGCTAGCCAGATTTTCATTCAAACGAATTTCTTAGGGGCTCAACTCCTATTCTTCGAGCTTCATGGAATAAGAGTTGAGCTTTTATCCCCCAAATAGCTAAAGGTACTCTACGAATGTCTCGTACTATTATGCTTATCCCTACTAGCGCAGGCGTTGGCCTAACAAGCGTTAGCATGGGTGTTCTTCGCGCTATGGAGCGTAAAGGCGTTAAAGTTTCTTTCTACAAGCCAATCTGTCAGCCACGTTCAGGTGGTGATCAGCCAGATCTGACTTCAACTATCGTTGGTCGTAACAGCGATATGAAGATCGGTGAACCAATGGCGATGTCTGTTGCTGAAAGCCTAATCGGTAACGACAACATGGACGAGCTGCTAGAAACCGTTGTTGAACGTTACAACCAAATCAACAAAGACGCAGACGTTACGCTAATCGAAGGTCTTGTACCTACTCGTAAGCACCCATTTGCAAACCAAGTAAACGCGGAAATCGCGGCAACACTTGGTGCAGAAATCGTGCTAGTTGCGACTCCAGGTACTGATAACCCTGCGCAACTGAAAGAGCGTATCGAAGTAGCATGTTCTAACTTCGGCGGCACTAAAAACAAAAACATCTCTGGTGTTATCATCAACAAGCTAAACGCTCCTGTTGACGAAGCTGGCCGTACTCGCCCTGACCTATCTGAAATCTTTGACGATGCAGACAGCGCGAAACAAAACGAATTGAAAGTGATGGAAATTTTCAACACTTCTCCAATTCGTGTACTAGGTTGTGTGCCATGGAGCATTGATCTGATTGCGACTCGTGCAATCGACATGGCTAAACACCTGAAAGCAGATATCATCAACGAAGGTGACATCAACACTCGTCGCATCAAGAGCATCACTTTCTGTGCACGTTCTCTGCCAAACATGATTGAGCACTTCAAACCGGGTTCTCTACTTGTTACTTCTGCAGACCGTCCTGATGTTATCGTTGCTGCTTCTCTTGCTGCAATGAACGGTGTGGATATTGGTGCAGTACTGCTAACTGGCGGTTACGATATCCCTAGCGAAATCGAAGGCCTATGTAAACCAGCATTCGACACTGGTCTACCTATCTTCAAAGCACAAGGTAACACTTGGCAAACGTCTCTAAACCTACAGAGTTTCAGCATCGAAGTACCTGCAGACGATAAAGAGCGTATCGAGTTCATCAACGAACACGTTGCTGGCCACATCGACGGTAACTGGATCGAGTCGATGACTGAAGGCACTCAGAAGTCTCGTCGTCTAAGCCCACCAGCGTTCCGTTACCAGCTAACTGAACTTGCTCGTAAAGCAGGTAAGCGTATCGTTCTTCCAGAAGGTGACGAACCACGCACAGTTAAAGCAGCGGCAATCTGTGCTGAACGCGGCATTGCAGACTGTGTACTTCTAGGTAACCCAGATGAAATCCGTCGCGTAGCGGCTCAACAAGGCGTTGAGCTAGGTACTGGTGTAACCATCATCGATGCAGATGCTGTTCGTGAAAACTACGTTGCTCGCCTAGTTGAGTTGCGCGGTGCGAAAGGCATGACTGAAGTTGTGGCTCGTGAGAAGCTACAAGATTCAGTATTCCTAGGCACAATGATGCTTGAGAACGACGAAGTTGACGGCCTAGTTTCTGGTGCTGTTCACACTACGGCGAACACTATCGTTCCTCCGTTCCAAATCATCAAGACGGCACCAAATGCGTCTATCGTATCTTCAGTATTCTTCATGCTTCTGCCTGATCAAGTACTGGTTTACGGTGACTGTGCAATCAACCCAGATCCAACTGCTGAACAGCTTGCTGAAATCGCTATCCAATCTGCTGACTCTGCAGCAGCATTCGGTATCGAACCACGCGTTGCAATGATCTCTTACTCTACTGGTGAATCTGGTAAGGGTGCAGACGTTGATAAAGTACGTGAAGCAACAAAACTGGCTCAAGAGAAACGTCCTGATCTTATCATTGACGGTCCTCTACAGTACGACGCTGCTATTATGGAAAACGTTGCTGCTTCTAAAGCACCAAACTCTCCAGTTGCAGGTAAAGCGACAGTATTTGTATTCCCAGACCTAAACACGGGTAACACGACTTACAAAGCGGTACAACGTTCAGCTGACCTAGTATCTATCGGTCCAATGCTGCAAGGTATGCGTAAGCCTGTAAACGACTTGTCTCGTGGCGCGCTAGTAGACGACATCGTGTACACCATCGCTCTAACAGCTATCCAAGCAGACCAAGAAGCTAAATAATCGCTTCTGACATCTAGTTAGATATAGATACAAAGCCCTCGATTCGTCGAGGGCTTTTTCTATTGCTGGCCAGAACACTTATTTGTTTTTTATACCAATCACTGCACAACCTATAATTACTGGTGCACAAAGCTTTTCTCCCTATCGCCCCCCCATACCTAATCGATATTGCTCGTGCTTGTTCTTACACCGATTGACCCACTCCCCAAAATGCATTGGCTCCAAAGCAGCACGGTCCCTGTTCAATTTATCGACATTATTTACGTTTTAGCTAAACTTTTTTGCTAGGAAATACGTAAAAGCTACTGCAATGCACAAACTCATTGACTGCTAAGGAATATATATGAAGGATTTCATCAATACATCACTGATAAAGTTTGGTTTAGCTGCGTTTCTGATTAGTTTTTCTTCATTCAGCTTTTCCGCCCCGAGTATTAAAGGCGTCGATCAAGATATGTCCGGAGGAACGGTGACCGCTGAAATGGCTCATGCTGATGACAATGGGTGGATGGTTGTCCACCGAACAGACGAATCAATGAAGCCTGGTCCTGTTATCGGCTACGCTCCGTTAAAAATGGGAAAGAATGAAAACGTAAATGCAATTTTGATGGAACCAGTAGAATCAGGCGATATGCTGATGTTAATGGTCCACGGAGAGAAAGGTGGCATGAAGACTGGTGTGTTTGAGTATACGCTCGGCGCTAAAGAGGACGGTCCTGTAAAAGTGGACGGAAAGCTAGTGATGGACATCGTACGCGCTAAGTAAGGTGGCGATGAATGAAAAAGTAAACTTCCTACTCCCGGTATTTAGATGACACAAAAGTACTTAACGGTATTGCTAACCGTTAAGTACTTTTTCATTTGCGATGGAAGCAGCAAACTAGCCAATCCTTTCTCTTCCATGAGGAGTATTTAGGTCTAAATCAGGCCCTTTTGGTACAACTTGCGTCGGATTAATCCCAGTGTGGCTGAAGTAGTAGTGGCGTTTAATGTGATAGAAATCCGTCGTATCTTCGACGCCTTTTACTTGATACAACTCTTTTAAGTAGCCTTGTATATTTTCGTAGTCTGCGATGCGCTGCTTGTTACACTTGAAATGCCCCACATACACCGCATCAAAACGAATAAGAGTCGTAAACAAACGCCAATCCGCCTCAGTAATTGTGTTCCCTGCTAAGTAACGATGCGTCGCTAGGTGAGCATCGATTTTATCTAACGCATTAAACAAAGAATCAAACGCTTCTTCATACGCCTCTTGTGTAGTCGCGAAGCCACAACGATACACTCCGTTGTTGACATTCGGATAAACAAAATCGTTCCACTCATCAATAACGTGTTTTAGATGTTCTGGATAGTAGTCGTCGTGATTCCCTGTTAACGCATTGAATTCCGAATTGAACATGCGAATGATCTCTGACGACTCGTTTGACACAATAGTATTGGTCTTTTTATCCCAAAGTACAGGCACGGTTACGCGGCCCGTGTAATCGGGTTTGGCCTGCGTGTAAATTTGATACATACGCGTGTGACCAAACAATGGCTCAGGAAGCCCCATTTGCCAACCTTGGCTGAGCATATCAGGGCAAACGACCGTGACATCAATATGTGGTTCTAAACCTTTCAGCTTGCGGAAAATGAGGGTTCGATGTGCCCAAGGACAAGCAAGAGAGACATACAAATGGTATCGACCGGACTCTGGTGTAAACTCCGCATCAGGATCGTTTTTAACCCAGTTACGGAATCCGGCATCTTCGCGCACAAATTTGCCACCATTTGATTTTGTGTCATACCAGACATCTTGCCAAACACCTTCAACCAACTTACCCATGATTGCTCTCCTCTCGTTCTGTTTGTGTCTATATTAGCGTTTCCTATCAAACAGAGAATCATCGAACTTAGGACATCATGTTCAAGAAATTCGAATGTATAAATCAGACACATAAAAAAAGCGCGACCCGATGAAGGCGTCGCGCTTAAGCCCGTCACAGGCTGAATTTATACACTAACGTGTAAACAAGATACCGCGTGAACGTCATTACCTAAAATGGTTGGCTTCGTCTTCGCACACTCTTCGGTTGCTTGTGGGCAACGAGTGCGGAATACACAACCCGACGGTGGGTTGATAGGTGAAGGAAGATCACCCTCTAGCATTTGGATTTTCTTATTGCGCTCAATATCCGGGTCCGGGATCGGAACCGCAGACATCAGCGCACGCGTATATGGGTGCTTAGGATCAGCAAACAGAGCCTCGGCCTCGCCAAGCTCAACGGCATTACCTAAATACATAACTAAAACGCGATCTGAAATGTGTTTAACGACAGACAAGTCATGCGCAATGAATACCAGAGAAAGCCCTAACTCTTTTTGAATCTCTTTAAGTAGGTTAACCACCTGAGCTTGAATAGATACATCAAGCGCCGATACTGGCTCGTCACAAATGATCATCTTAGGCTTAAGGATAAGCGCACGCGCTATCCCGATACGCTGACACTGACCACCCGAGAACTCGTGTGGGTAACGGTTAATCACGTTAGGTAATAGGCCAACTTTCGCCATCATCTCTTTAACGCGATCTTTCACTTCCTGCTTAGACAGTTCTGGATAGAATGTCTCAAGAGGTTCAGCAATGATATCACCAACAGTCATACGCGGATTCAGCGATGCCAATGGGTCTTGGAAAATCATCTGAATTTCTTTACGCGTCTCACGGCGCTGAACGCTTTTCATTTTAGTAAGGTCTTGACCCAACCACACTACTTGGCCGTCAGTAGCTTCAACCAGACCAATGATGGCACGAGCAAACGTCGATTTACCACAACCTGATTCACCTACTACACCAAGCGTTTCCCCTTCGTATAGTCGAACGTTCACGCCATCTACCGCTTTCAGGCTCGAAGGCTTTGACCACGGCCATGCCGACTTTGAAGCAATGCTGAAGTGAACTTTCAGCTCAGAAATGTCCAGAATTAGTTTTTTGTCTACTGCGTTCATTTGTTCCAAGCCTCCCATTCAGAAAAACATGCACGCTGACGACCATCACCAAATGGTGTCAGAATTGGCGCCTCGCGCTTACAACGATCCATCACACGGTGACAGCGCTCTTGATAAGGGCAGCCCGGCGGTAGACGAAGCAAGTTTGGTGGATTGCCAGGAATGGTCGGCAGAATTTCACCCTCAGTATCGAGGCGAGGAATCGCCTTCAGCAGACCCTCCGCATAAGGATGGCTTGGATTATAGAAAATTTCGTTTACGTTGCCGTACTCCATGGTACGGCCTGCATACATCACCAGTACCTTGTCACACGAACCTGCAACCACACCAAGGTCGTGCGTGATCATGATGATCGCTGTGTTGAACTCAGATTTCAGCTCATTCAACAAGTCCATGATCTGTGCTTGTACCGTCACATCAAGTGCTGTTGTTGGCTCATCGGCAATAAGCAGTTTAGGACGACATAACAACGCCATCGCGATCATTACACGCTGACGCATACCGCCTGAAAACTCATGCGGGTACATCGTGATACGCTTACGCGCTTCAGGGATTTTTACCGCTTCCAGCATGCGTACTGATTCTTCAAATGCTTCCGCTTTGCCCATGCCTTTGTGCAGCATAAGCACTTCCATCAACTGATCACTCACTTTCATGTAAGGGTTCAGTGATGTCATTGGGTCTTGGAAGATCATTGCGATCTGTTCCGCACGCACTTTGTTCAGTTCTTTTTCTGATAAGTTTAGGATTTCTTTGCCTTCAAACTTTGCGCTACCAGAAATAATACCGTTCTTAGCCAAAAGGCCCATGATTGCGAATACGGTTTGAGATTTACCTGATCCCGACTCTCCAACGATACCTAAGGTTTCGCCTTGGTTGAGAGAGAAGTTCAAATCGTTTACTGCGGTTACGATACCATCTTGCGTGGTGAATTCGACGCGCAGATCTTTGACATCTAATAAGCTCATCATTGCTTCCTTAATCTTATCTTTTAATTATCTGTCTTTTGGATCCAGCGCATCGCGCAGGCCGTCACCAACGTAGTTGAAGCAGAATAGCGTCACAACCATGAACACTGCTGGGAATGCCAGCTGCCAGATTGCTACTTCCATTGTCTGTGCACCTTCTTGTAGAAGAGCGCCCCAACTTGTCATTGGTTCCTGAACACCAAGACCAAGGAATGATAGGAATGATTCCGTTAGAATCATACTTGGGATAAGCAGCGTAGAGTATACCGCTACAATACCCAGTACGTTCGGTACGATATGACGAGTAATGATTTTCCAGTTGCTTACACCACACACATGTGCCGCTTCGATAAACTCCTTGCTACGTAGACTAAGAGTCTGACCACGTACGATACGCGCCATATCTAGCCATGCGATAGCACCAATCGCAACGAAGATCAGCATGATGTTACGACCGAAGAATGTTACCAGTACAATCACCAGGAACATAAACGGTACCGCGTATAAAATTTCTAGAATACGCATCATTACGCGGTCAACTTTACCGCCGATGAAACCAGATGCTGCGCCGTAGAGCGTACCAATCAGTACCGCTACAAATGCACCCATAACACCTACCATCAACGAAATACGACCTCCAATTAGCGTACGCACGTATAAATCACGGCCTAAGCTGTCAGTACCAAACCAATGGTCAGCATTCGGTGCAACGTGCATCGCGTACCAGTCAGTATCATCAAATGTGTACGGTGCGATCATTGGCAGGATAATAACCGCCAACGTCATTAGAACAAGAAGGAATAAGCTCACCATCGCCGCTTTGTTGCGCATGAAACGGATACGAGCATCTTGCCAAAGACTGCGACCTTCAATCTCCAAGTTTTCGGAGAATTTCTCAATCGCTTCTAGGTTTTCTTTTTTCGTTAACATAACCAAACGTCCCTGTTAGTAGCGAATTTTCGGGTCAATCATTGCAAGTAAAATATCTACAATCGCGTTGAATAGAATAAATAGGAAACCAATCAGAATGGTTACCCCCATTACTAGCGAGTAGTCACGGTTAAACGCAGCGTTAACGAATAGTTTACCAATACCAGGCAGACCAAAAATGGTTTCGATAACAACGGAACCGGTGATGATACCTACGAAAGCTGGACCCATGTAAGAAACAACAGGGAGAAGTGCCGGCTTCAGAGCATGTTTGATAATGATGTAACGGTAACTTAGACCTTTAGCACGTGCCGTACGAATAAAGTTACTGTTTAGGGTTTCGATCATCGAACCACGCGTGATACGAGCAAAGGTAGCAACATACAGTAGCGACATACCAATAACAGGAAGCACTAAATACTGCCAGCTACCATCTTGCCAACCACCCGCAGGGAAGATATTCCAATGAAGCGAGAATATGTAGATAAGCGCAGGCGCTAATACAAAGGATGGCATTACCACACCAAGCATCGCAGTCGACATAATGGTGTAATCAATCCAAGTATTTTGCTTGAGCGCAGCAATGGTACCGACGGTAACCCCCATTATCAAAGTAAAGATAAAGGCGATGAAGCCCACTTTAGCCGAAACAGGTAAGGCAACCGCGATCAGCTCGTTTACTGAGTAATCAAGGTATTTAAATGACGGTCCGAAATCACCTTGGATAACATTGGTCAAATACGTGGTGTATTGTTCAAATACAGGTTTATCCAAGCCATATTTAGCTTCGATATTTGCCATTACTTCGGGTGGCAATGGACGCTCTGTCGAGAAAGGGTTTCCCGGTGCAAAGCGCATAAGAAAGAAAGATACGGTGATCAAAACCAACATTGTTGGGATCGCCTCAAATATCCTTTTTGCGATGAATTTAAGCATAAACTCACTCTTTCAGTCTGTGACAGTTAAATTAAAGAAGTCGTCCAATTCTTTTGGACTAAAGATAGGCGCTACATGCAATTTCTCACATGTAGGGCCTCATTTTTATAGTTCTATCGAGTTACGAATTACTCTGTGATGTAGAGATCTTTAGAGTAAATCTTGTCTTCCGCGTTATTTACTGGGAAGCCACCAACTTTCGGTGATAGTAGACGTGATTTCACGTACTGGTAGATAGGTGCGATTGGCATATCTTTTGCCATCAACTTCTCTGCTTCTAGGTAAAGCGCTTGACGCTCTTCGTCAGAAGTTGAAGCAAATGCTTTGTTCATGATCGCATCGTACTCTTTGCTGTCGTAGTGAATACCACCAGTAGTGTTATTACTCATCATCAGCGTTAGGAAAGATGAAGCTTCGTTGTAGTCGCCACACCAACCTGCACGAGCAACCTCAAAGTTGCCAGAATCTTTGGTAGATAGGTAAGTTTTCCACTCTTGGTTTTCTAGCGTAACGTCTAGACCAAGCGTCTTCTTCCACATTGAACCCAGTGCAACCGCAAGTTTCTTGTGGTTCTCTGATGTATTGTATAGAAGGTTAAATTCAAGAGGGTTGTCTGCGCCGTAACCCGCTTCTTCCAATAGACGCGCAGCTTCTGCGTTACGCTCTTCTTGCGTCATTTTGCCGTATGCAGGAATTTCTGGGTTGAAACCTGCCGTAATTTCAGGCGTTAGGAAGTAAGCTGGCTTTTGACCTTGACCTAAAATCGCATCAGTCACAATGTTACGGTCAATCGCATAAGAAATCGCTTTACGCACACGAACATCATCAAAAGGCTTTTTCTTCGTATTGAAGATGTAGTAGTAAGTACATAAGTTACCGGTTACAGACACTTCTTGTGGGTGCTCTTTCTTCAGACGCTTGAAGTGCTCTGTAGGCAGCTCGTTCGTGAAGTCGATTTCACCCGCTAGGAAGCGGTTCATTTCCGCTACTTGGTTCTCGATTGGTAGGAAAGTAACTTGGTCAAGCGTCGTGTTTTCGTTGTCCCAGTACTGTTCGTTACGTTTTAGAACCAAACGCTCGTTTACAACCCAGTTGTCAACAACATAAGCACCGTTACCTACAAAGTTCTCTGGCTTCGTCCATTGATCGCCGAACTTTTCAACAGTTGCTTGATGAACAGGTTTCACTGTCGTGTGGCCCATCATCATTACAAAATATGGTACTGCAGTATCTAACTCAACCACTAACGTGTGATCGTCAACCGCTTTAACACCTAACTCGCTCTTATCTTTTTTACCCGCAACAATGTCTTTTGCGTTCTTCATCTTGGTGTATTCCATGTACCAAGCATATGGAGAGGCGGTTGCTGGATCGACTGCGCGTTGGAAGCTGTAAACGAAATCACCTGCAGTGACAGGATCACCGTTTGACCATTTTGCGTCTTCACGTAAGTGGAAAGTGTATGTTTTGTTGTCTTCAGTTTCCCAAGATTCTGCAACACCAGGGATAGTGTTACCGTCCGCATCTTGGTTTACAAGGCCTTCAAGAAGATCGCGAATCACGTGGGATTCTGGAACACCTTGAGATTTATGAGGGTCTATTGTCGCAACTTCTGTACCGTTACCACGCACCAATTCTTGAACAGCAGCAAGTTTTGGCTCTTTAGAATCAGATTTAGCTTCAGGGGCTGGAGCCGGAGCAGGCTCAGCAGCTTGTTTCTCCGCAGGCTTTTCACCACAACCAGCTAGAGCGAGAGAAAGACCAGCACCAATAAATAAAGCGCGCGTGATTTTATTCTTATACATGCGTAAAACTCCAAATTTTTTCGTTAGCATCCATGACTTCTTTGTAAGGGCCTGGAACGGTCAGAGTTTTAGATTTTTTTAGTGCACTTTCTGAGCACAAAAGTCTAAAACCTTACAAAGACTGCGGCACACATTAGCAATCATTGAAGTAATTTGCCATAAAAATGTAGCAAAAAAACCAATAATGCTGACTAAACCACACATATCTAGCAGTAAACTCTAACCCCAAAGCATTCACCAGCCAAATAAAGACCAGAAGCGACATTTAACAGGCGAAACTTTCGATTAATCTGAGTTTAAACCATTTACTAGCATCTTATGCTAGATATTTACACATCATTTAACATTTATGACAAATCAAGTCTAACAAATAATTGTTTATATATTGGGCAAAAAACTTTTATTGTGAAGAATATCACCAGACAAAAGATAGGAAATATTGAAACAAAGTGAGCAATACAATGAAGATAAATACAAAAAAAGCTAAGTACCATTAGCACTTAGCTTTTTTCACTAGAATGCGGGTTAGTTCTATTTTTCCCAACGCTGTGCAGCTTGATGATCGGTGTCGCGCGACTCAACCCAACGATCTTCATTCGTCGTACGCTCTTTTTTCCAAAATGGAGCTTGGGTTTTCAGATAATCCATGATGAACTCGCACGCATCAAATGCCGCGCCGCGGTGCGCACTGGAAACGCCCACAAATACAATTTGATCACCGCTATCCATGTCTCCGACGCGATGAATCACGCGTACACCTAATAGTGGCCAGCGAGACTCAGCTTGATCGCAAATGTCGCTCAAGCTCTTCTCTGTCATCCCCGGATAGTGCTCTAGATGTAAACCAATGACATTATCCCCAAGGTTCATATCTCGAACTTTACCAACGAATGTAACGACAGCGCCGGCAGCCGTCCCTTCAGATAGACGTTGATATTCTTGCTCAACCGAAAAGTCTTCAATTTGTACAGAAACACGAGAATCCATCTTAACCCCCAGTTACCGGCGGGAAAAACGCAACTTCGTCACCTGCTTTTACTTGTGTATCCAGAGGGACGATGGATTGGTTCACTGCAGCAAGTAGCTTTCCTGGCTCGAGCGCTAAATCCCACTTGCCATCTTTCTTAGTGCCTTCTTCCACTAGATGTGCACGAATGGATTCCACCGTTTCAAACGGCCCGTCTAACTCGACACTGTCGATGCCAATCAGCTCTCGAGTTTGAGCAAAGAAAAGTACTTTAATCATGATTCCACCTTAAAGTGACCAGATTTACCACCCGTTTTCTCTAATAGACGAACTTGACCAATGACCATGTCTTTTTGTACTGCTTTACACATATCGTAAATCGTTAGAGCAGCAACGGAAGCTGCCGTGAGCGCTTCCATTTCCACACCAGTTTTACCCGCAAGTTTACATACTGATTCGATGCGAACTTTGTTTTCTGCTTCGATAGCTTCCAGTTGAACTTCAACTTTAGAGAGTAGTAGCGGATGACAAAGTGGAATCAAATCCCAGGTTTTCTTCGCAGCTTGAATACCAGCAATACGAGCCGTCGCAAATACATCACCTTTGTGGTGCTGGCCAGAGACAATCAGTTGAAGTGTTTCTGGGGCCATGTGAACAAATGCTTCAGCACGAGCTTCACGAACCGTCTCCGTTTTTGCTGACACGTCAACCATGTTTGCTTCGCCAGAAGCATTGATATGTGTAAATTGGGTCATTATTTTTCCTTCGCTTTTAGGAAAGGTTATACAGATAGGTGTGGCATGAAGTTACAAGGGCGATGACTTGCATCCAACTGCTGTTTAATAATTTTTGTCCAGCCTGTGCGACACGCACCAGTTGAACCAGGCATTGCGAAGATCACGGTGTGGTTAGCAAAACCAGCAATCGCACGAGACTGAATCGTAGACGTACCGATCTCTTCGTACGACACCATACGGAACAACTCACCAAAACCTTCAACTTCTTTATCAAATAGAGGCTTAAGTGCTTCTGGCGTGCTATCACGTGAGGTGAAACCTGTACCGCCAGTAATCATGATCGCTTGTACGCTTTCATCAGCAATCCATTGAGAAACAATCGCGCGGATCTTGTACATGTCATCAATAACAATTTGCTTGTCTACTACGTTGTGACCCGCTTCTTGAGCATGCTCAGCTAGGTAACGACCAGAGGTATCGTTTTCTTCAGTACGAGTGTCAGATACCGTTAGAACGGCAATATTTGCAGGTTGGAATTTGCTTTCAGCGTGACCCATTTGTTCACCTATTCTCTTAATTAGCTTTGATACGCTTGGTATCGATTCGGAAAAAGTTAGAGCCAGCTTATCAGTGAACTCGCTCTAAAAATTGAATGAAGTTAGCCGCCGATAGACGCGAGGTGTGGCGTCATACCAGTATTGCCATCATGCAAGAAATGGCTTACCGACTTGGTTTGTAACTGCGCCTGGATACGTTCAATAAGCTCACTCTCTTGCTCATCACGTTCCAAAAGATCACGCAATTCTACACCGTAGTCTCCAAACAGACATAGGTGCAGCTTACCCATCGCAGAAACGCGCAGTCGGTTGCAGCTTTCACAAAAGTCTTTTTCATAAGGCATGATAAGACCTATTTCACCCTTGTAATCAGGATGAACAAATACTTGCGCAGGACCATCATTATGCGAGCGCACTTTCAGCAACCAACCATTTGCAATTAGCTGGTTACGAATTGCCACTCCGGATACATGGTGCTTATTAAATAGCTCATCCATCTCACCCGTTTGCATCAACTCAATGAAACGCAGTTGGATTGGACGATCTTTTATCCAGTAAAGAAACGCTGGCAGCTCGTGATGGTTCAGATCTTTCATCAACACCACATTAACTTTTACTTGCTCATAACCGACCTCGAACGCACGTTCGATACCATTCATGACTTCAGTAAACTTATTTTCACCTGTGATTTGATGAAACATACGCGGGTCAAGGCTATCCACACTGACATTAATGTGGGTTAAACCCGCTTCACGCCAATCTGCGACTTGTTTTGCCATGCGATAGCCATTGGTTGTCGTTGCAACTTTTTGAATGCCAGGCGTCGCCGCTACTGAATGGATAATGTCGGTAAAATCTTTGCGTAAGCTAGGCTCACCACCAGTGATGCGCACTTTTGACGTGCCACAATCAGCGAATGCTTTTACGACCCGTTTGATTTCAGGGAGAGATAAAAAAGACGAGTTTTTATTGCCCGAAGGCTTATAGCCATCAGGAAGGCAATAGGTACATTTGAAATTACATACGTCGGTCACAGACAGACGCAAGTAATAAAACTTACGATGAAATTTGTCTTCGAATTGTTGCGCCACGGAACACCTTTCCAAACACGGGAGGCATGGCCATTTCCAATCATGCCCTTGTGACAGTATGCCACTGGCTCAAAACGCTTATCCAAGGACTTAGCAATAGTGAGCTCGGAGTTATGGCAACCAGAGATATGAAATCTCTGATAGCTTTGCGGTGTAAAATACTTAATATTTGTAATGGAATCCAGACTTGAGTGATAAAAAACTCTCTAGAGACACAATTTACCGCTAAGTGAGTACCTTTAAGACACTCCTTAAGATAAATTGTAGCCGTTTTTTATTAGATTATTAGAAGAACATAATGAATATCTACACAGATAAAAAAGTGGTCGCTGTTGGCGGTGGTCATGGCTTAGGTAGAATGCTGGCCGCATTACGAGATTTTGGCAGCAATGCAACTGGGATTGTTGCCACGACTGACAATGGTGGTTCAACAGGAAGAATTCGTCACTGCCAAGGAGGAATCGCTTGGGGAGACACACGTAACTGTATTAATCAGCTCATTACAGAGCCTTCGATCAGTTCTATGATGTTTGAATATCGCTTCAAAGGCACTGGCGAACTTGATGGTCATAATCTTGGTAATTTGATGCTTACTGCACTCGATAACTTATCGGTCAGACCTTTAGATGCCATTAATCTGATTCGCAATATGTTAAAAGTCGACGTTAACATCCTTCCTATGTCCGAACACCCTTCGGATCTTTCCGCGTTATCCGTAGATGGGAAGTGGGTTACGGGAGAAACAAATGTCGACGAAATGAAAGCAGACTTGCGACGTTTGGATCTTTCACCAGAAGTGCCTGCTACCAAAGAAGCCATCACAGCTTTGGCGGAAGCGGACGCGATTATTCTTGGCCCTGGCAGTTTTTTAACTAGTATCATGCCTCCTTTATTGCTGCCTGAACTCGGCAAAGCGATTGCAGCAAACACAAAAGCAAAAGTCATTTTTGTTGCTAACCTGAGTCCAGAATACGGCCCAGCAGGAAGAATGACGATGGCTCAAAAATTAGAATGGTGTGAACGTGCCTGCCAAGGAAGAAAAATAGACGTGGTTCTAACAGAGAAAACCGAGCAAGACGTCTTAAGTCAATGGAATGTAGTGACGGAGTCACTCGCCTCCTCTAACCGAGACTGGCGTCACGATAGAAACAAGCTCAAACTAGCGATTGAAAATCAGCTACAACTTTCTATCTAGGAGCACGTTACCTGACTAGCGCCCTCTTTTAAGTTGTTTATTGATAATGAAAACCCTTCTGTCATCGAAGGGTTTTAGTTCAGGCATCCAGTAAGAACAGATGTTTACTAAGAAAAATGGTTAATAGGAATAAATAGCTACTGTCGCCAAGAGCGATAAGCATCTCGAGTTTCGTGCAAAAGATCGAACATAACCTCTAACACCTCAGACTCCGCAGTTAACTCACCGGCTTTCGCTTTTTTGTCTATGGACATCGCCAGTTCACAAAGGCGATCTGCCCCAAAGCTCGCAGCACTACTTTTCAACGCGTGGCTGATTTCTTTTGAGTAAGCTAATCGCTCTGCCCCCTGTAGTTGGGATAAGTTCTCGATATAGGTATCCATTTCTCCTAGGAAGATATCGAACAGTACAGGTACGTTGTCACTGCCAATTTCCATCGACAGTTCATCTATTTTTTGCTGATTTAATACATTTACACTCATACTTTTTGCCGCTCTTCCTTGCCGTTCCATGCCTGTAACTTGCGGTAAATCGTCGACGGACTGACATCAAGGTATCCCGCCGCTCGAGGAATATTGCCATCACATGCTTCAATCGCTTGCTCGATTGCCATTTTTTCCGTCATCCATAATGGCATAATCTCAGATGCGGTCATCGCTTTCGGCTCAATTAATTTAGCCACAGACGACGGACGGTCAAGCGGTTGATTCAACGGTGGCGGTAACATGTCCAACGTAATCTCTTTACCGTTGTTTAGAACAACGATATTGCGTAGCACGTTTTGTAACTGACGAACGTTACCCGGCCACTCATAGCTGTTGAATCGCTCGATGACATCTGGCGCAAAACGTATGAAGCTTTTTCCTTCTTCGTGTGACATGTAACCTAACAGTGAGTATGCAATTTCAATAACATCTTCGCCTCGTTCGCGTAAAGGCGGTAAATGCAAAGGAATGACATACAAACGATAGTACAAATCTTCACGGAATCGACCTTCTTGTACCTCTTTCCAGGGATCACGGTTAGTGGCACACACAAAGCGCACATCCACGCTCTTCATTTTTGAGGAACCCACTTTTTGGAATGTGCCCGTTTGAATAAATCGTAGCAACTTGGTTTGTAAATCCAAGTCCATCTCACAAAGCTCATCTAGAAAAAGTGTGCCGCCATCCGCTAACTCAGCTGCCCCTTGACGATCATTCGCAGCGCCAGTAAAGGCCCCTTTTACGTGACCAAACAGTTCACTCTCAATCAAATCTTTTGGAATTGCAGCACAGTTAATTGCAATAAAAGGTTTGTCACCACGTTTACTTGCTGCGTGAATAGCCTCGGCACATACCTCTTTACCAGTACCACTTTCACCTGTGATAAAAATACTCGCTTTACTGCTCGCCGCTGAATCTATCGTACGGTAAACCTGCTGCATGGTTTGGCTACTGCCGATAAACCCCTGATAGCTCTGATTACCTGGATTATCGGCTTCATTTTTTAGCTTGGTCGCTTTACGAATTGCATTGTTAACCGTGACACGTAAACGGTCTGCTTCACACGGTTTGATTAAAAAGTCTTGTGAGCCATGACGCATGGCCTCGACAGCGGTATCGATAGAACCGTGAGCGGTCATAAAAATTATAGGTACGTCGGGATGACTCTTTTTAACGGCATGTAAAACGTCCATCCCCGTCATATCTGGCAGACGGAGATCGAGTAAAATAAGATCTGGAATTCGATGATTTAGGCTCTCAATGGCATCCCTACCTGTGCCGACAATATTGATATCTATGCCAAGCGGTGTCAGGTATGAGCGGTACAGAGCCGCAACAGATGCGGTGTCCTCGACCATTAAAAGGTAACGAGACTTTGGGCCTTCGGGTTTTTGTTGCATAACCTAGCTATTATTTTGTTGTGTTTTAAACAATAATCGCATTACGCTTTGCATTTTGCAAATAACATTAGCTAAATTATGGGCAAAGGAAAAAATTCAAAAATAATATCAATTATTTAAAAAGTGGCACAAACCATGCTGTAACGATAGTGACCCCTCGGGTCACCTAGCCAACTGACGTTGTTAGTGAACGATATGTTCACAAAACAAGCCAATAGACCCGACTGCCTATTGGCTTCTTTTTTTACAAGCGACCTAAAATGCTTGGATAGTTAAATCGGTAAGTTTGTTCAACTATTTGCGATGAACTGCGCTCGTAGTTTTTCAATCTCATCACGCTTTTGTGCCGCTAACTCAAATTCTAAATCTTGCGCATGCTGATACATCGCTGCCTCCAGTCGACTGATTTCTTTTTCTAGCTGCTGAGGGGACAGTGCCTCGTAAGTTTGCGAAGGCTCCGCCACTTTCGATAATGGTACCTGTTTAGTGTTACGCTGGCGTTTAGACTTAGTGATATCGCCAAGTTCCATGATGTCTTTGATATTTCGTTTGAGCGCTTGTGGCGAAATACCCATTTCTTCGTTGTACGCTTCCTGCTTCTCGCGACGACGGTTAGTTTCATCCATCGCCTTTTTCATTGAGTTGGTGATTCGGTCAGCGTATAAAATCGCCTTACCTTCGATGTTTCGTGCAGCACGACCAATGGTCTGAATGAGTGAGCGTTCAGACCGCAAGAAGCCCTCTTTATCCGCATCCAAAATTGCAACTAACGAGACCTCTGGCATATCCAGGCCCTCTCTCAATAAGTTTATTCCCACCAGCACGTCAAATTCCCCAAGACGAAGGTCACGGATAATTTCCACACGCTCAACAGTATCAATGTCTGAGTGTAAATAACGTACCTTAACATCATGTTCGTGAAGGTATTCGGTGAGATCTTCAGCCATTCGTTTGGTCAGTGTTGTAACCAGAACTCGTTCATCTTTAGCAGCGCGAATACGGATCTCAGACAATAGGTCGTCGACTTGGGTCGCTACTGGGCGAACTTCCAACTCAGGGTCAAGCAAGCCTGTAGGACGAACGACTTGATCCGCTACATCACCCGCCGATTTTTCTAGTTCGTAATTTCCAGGCGTAGCAGAGACGAAAATCGTTTGTGGCGCTAGTGCTTCAAACTCCTCAAACTTCAGTGGACGATTATCCAAAGCTGAAGGTAACCGGAAACCAAACTCCACCAGCGTTTCTTTACGCGAACGGTCGCCTTTATACATGGCACCTATCTGCGGTACTGTCACGTGAGATTCATCGATGATCAACAAGCCATCATGAGGTAAGTAGTCAAACAGGGTTGGTGGCGGCTCACCTTCCGAGCGTCCACTGAGATAACGAGAATAGTTTTCGATACCGGAGCAAAAGCCCAACTCATTCATCATTTCGATATCGAATTGAGTGCGCTGGCTAATTCGCTGCTCTTCCAGTAGCTTGTTGTTATCTAGAAGCTGCTTTTTGCGCACTTCTAGTTCGACTTTAATATTTTCAATCGCTTCAAGAATGCGATCTCTTGGCGTCACATAGTGCGTCTTGGGATAGATGGTATAGCGCGGCAAGTCTCGTTGTTTGACCACGCCTGTCAATGGGTCGAACACACTGATGCAATCCACCTCATCGTCAAACATCTCAACGCGTACAGCGTCTTGGTCTGATTCAGCAGGGAATATATCAATCACCTCGCCACGGACACGGAACTGCCCTCGCTCAAAAGCAACATCATTGCGCGAGTATTGGAGCTCCGCTAGGCGACGAAGCATATCACGCTGATCAATCACATCTCCACGTCGCAAATGAAGCATCATTTGTAAGTAGGATTCCGGATCACCCAAACCATAGATAGCTGAAACCGAAGCAACGATAATAGCGTCTTTCCGTTCCAATAAAGCTTTAGTGGCAGACAGTCGCATTTGCTCAATGTGGGCGTTAACCGAAGCGTCCTTTTCAATGAAAGTATCTGTTGTGGGAACGTATGCTTCAGGTTGGTAGTAATCATAGTAAGAAACAAAATACTCAACCGCATTATTAGGAAAGAATGACTTCATCTCACCATATAACTGAGCAGCAAGCGTTTTGTTTGGCGCAAGTAATATTGCAGGTCGTTGGGCTTGAGCAATCACATTCGCTAGTGTGAAGGTTTTACCTGAGCCTGTGACCCCCAACAATGTTTGATGTGCTAGCCCAGCATCGAGCCCCTCAAGCAACTGATTGATCGCTCCTGGTTGATCGCCCGACGGCTGATAATCGGAGACCAATTCATAGACTTTACTCATACCCTTCCTCAATTTTACTGCGCTAAGGCTGTATATATACACCTTAGCTAATGAAATCTACGTCTATCGAGAATTTAACCATCATTGTTAATAAATTTTCTTGTTTGTCTAGAATGCTATAGCCATACAAAAGTGACTCTGATATAGTACTTCGCCCTAGTTGAAGAGCTACACACATTCTTTACATTATAGTTTCCACAACTTTTCCCCAAAAATTAGCTTAAAACTTTCTTATCCCCAAAAGATTGATTTTTATCCACTTTGAATACCTTTTGATTAACATCGATAAATCTCTGTTTTATTTGCTTATTTTACGCATAACTCTGACTAAAGATTCATTAAATAAAAACTTAGTTGCATATCAATTTTCTTTACCCAGATCTCATCAACATACTTATCCACAAATTTAGTGGATAACTAACCTCGAGCCTTTACTGGCAAGCCATACAGAAAAGTAAAGCCCTTAACTCAATATTTTTTTCTAAAAATGTATTTTTTTACTGTTGACAGTAGTTTGAGTGCTCGGTAAGATTCGTCCCGCTTTCAAGCAAAGCAATTCCTCCTTAGCTCAGTTGGTAGAGCGACGGACTGTTAATCCGCAGGTCGCTGGTTCGAGCCCAGCAGGAGGAGCCAGATTATAGAAAAGCCGTGTCGCAAGACACGGCTTTTTTTGTATCTTAATCGCCATGAAATCTAAGCCAATCTAGGCGTCATAAAATCACACCGAAATAAGTTCAAATTACAGAACTCATAACATTGTCATAGATAGTGTTCTCACAGTACCACACATTTAATTCTGTCTCTTTTCTAGCAAAAAACAATCATAACCAATTGAATCTATTATTAATGCAATTTAATCATTGAAAAAATGAAAAGCATTCATTTTACTCATACCAAATAAATCCATACGATTAAAAGGGTTAAGAATGGTTCCGTCCTACTCGTCGCCTCCATTCTAATTATCAATAACTTAGGGATTTACTTATGACTATTCCGACAACTGACATGCTAGATGCATGGGCTGGATTTACTGCTGGTGAATGGCAAAACTCTGTCAACACTCGTGACTTCATCCAAAAAAACTATACACCCTATGAGGGAGACGAGTCTTTCTTAGCCGAGGTTAGCAAATCCACTTCAGCATTATGGAACCAAGTGCTTGAAGGCATAAAACAAGAAAGCCGCACACACGCCCCTATTGATTTTGACACAGACTTGCCCTCAACAATCACTTCCCACGATGCAGGCTACATCAACAAAGATCTGGAAAAGATCGTTGGCTTACAAACTGATCAACCGCTAAAACGTGCAATCATCGCCAATGGCGGGATTCGCATGGTAAAAAACTCGTGCGAAGTTTATGGCCGCGAATTGGATCCAACGGTTGAAAAAATCTTCACTGAATACCGTAAAACTCACAACAAAGCGTGTTTCGACCTTTACACCAAAGAAATTCTAGCCTGTCGTAAATCCGGCATCATCACGGGCCTTCCTGATGCTTATGGCCGTGGTCGTATCATTGGTGACTATCGCCGTCTCGCCCTATACGGTATCGACTTCTTAAAAGCAGACAAAAAAGAACAATACAATTCAACACAAACGTTCTTAGAACAAGGCAACGATCTTGAGAAAACACTTCGTCTTCGCGAAGAAATAGCCGATCAAGTTCAAGCACTTGAAGACATTCGTCAAATGGGTCTGAAATACGGCATTGATATGTCGCTACCTGCAAAAACAGCACAAGAAGCGATCCAATTTACCTACTTTGGCTACCTAGCGGCGGTTAAATCGCAAAACGGCGCAGCAATGTCACTGGGCCGTACTTCGACTTTCCTAGACGTCTATCTAGAGCGCGATATCGCAAACGATTTGATTGATGAATCACAAGCGCAAGAAATGATTGACCACTTCATCATGAAGCTACGCATGGTTCGCTTCCTACGCACACCAGAATACGATTCATTGTTTTCTGGCGACCCAATCTGGGCAACCGAAGCCATGGCAGGTATGGGTGTTGATGGCCGTACACTAGTATCTAAAACGACATTCCGATACTTACATACGCTACATACTATGGGCCCTGCTCCTGAACCAAATATGACGATTCTTTGGTCAGAGCAATTGCCTGAAGCGTTCAAACAATATGCTGCAAAAGTGTCGATTGATACCTCTTCGGTTCAATACGAAAACGACGATCTAATGCGTCCTGATTTCGACAATGACGACTACGCGATTGCCTGTTGTGTGAGCCCGCAGGTTGTTGGTCAGCACATGCAATTCTTTGGTGCACGTGCCAACCTTGCAAAAGCACTGCTTTACACCATCAATGGTGGTATCGATGAAAAATCGAAAGCGCAAGTGGGTCCGGTAGTGGACAAAGTTCAAGATGAAATTCTCGACTTTGACGCTTTGATGCCTCGTTTCGACAATATGTTGGAGTGGCTAGCAACGCAATACGTCACAGCGTTGAACATCATCCATTATTCGCATGACCGTTACAGCTACGAAGCATCACTGATGGCATTGATGGATCGCGACGTGCACCGCACGATGGCGTGTGGTATTGCAGGTCTGTCTGTTGTTGCAGACTCTTTAGCAGCAATTAAATACGCAACCGTGAAACCCGTTCGTGATGAAGATGGCATCGCCGTTGATTTTAAAATCGAAGGTGATTATCCAAAATTTGGTAACAACGATGCCCGTGTTGATGACATCGCTTGTGATCTAGTTGAGCGCTTCATGAAGAAAATTCAGAAGATGCACACCTACCGCGAAGCAGTGCCAACTCAATCGATTTTAACAATCACATCTAACGTGGTTTACGGTAAAAAAACGGGTAATACACCAGATGGCCGTCGCGCAGGTATGCCTTTTGGACCGGGTGCAAACCCAATGCACGGTCGTGATGAAAAAGGGGCGGTTGCGTCTCTGGCATCGGTTTCTAAATTACCGTTCGCTTACGCTAAAGATGGTATTTCTTACACTTTCTCAATTGTGCCTAACGCATTGGGTAAAGATGACTTGAGTCAGAAGAAGAACCTAGCTGCGCTAATGGATGGTTACTTCCATCACGAAGCAAGCAACGAGGGCATTGCGATTGAAGGTGGTCAACACCTTAACGTCAACGTTCTAGACCGAGAGATGTTATTGGATGCGGTTGAACATCCAGAGAAATACCCTCAGTTGACGATTCGAGTGTCTGGTTATGCGGTACGTTTTAACTCTCTAACGACAGAGCAACAGCAAGACGTCATCACTCGTACCTTCACGAGTAAGATATAAACACAGTCCATCAAGCACTCAGAAAGTTTAAATAATTAGCTTGTAAATATACATTGCCCGCCTCTCTTTTCTACCTGGGAGAGGCGGGCTTTTTTTAAAATCACACATTAGATGAAAATTAATAGGTAGTATCCTCTCGCTAACAATACATTCAGCAAACGATTCAATTTCTTATTGATTCATCAAAATAGATCAAATAGACGACTATTTTTCCATCGTGTATGTAAAACCACATCGTTCACTGGTTGTTATTGGTGTCACAAAACACGATAATATCAAGATCGGATTTTAAGAACGTAATAACTATGACCGAATATGTTTTGTTGTTGGTCGGCACTGTGCTGGTGAACAACTTTGTACTGGTGAAGTTTTTGGGCCTATGTCCTTTCATGGGTGTGTCCAAAAAACTGGAAACAGCAATAGGTATGGGCTTAGCGACAACTTTTGTGCTAACACTCGCGTCAGTGTGTGCGTATTTAGTGGAAAGCTACATCCTTCGTCCACTAGGTATTGAGTACCTTCGAACCATGAGTTTTATTTTGGTGATAGCCGTTGTGGTGCAGTTCACCGAAATGGTTGTGCACAAAACCAGCCCGACGCTTTATCGCTTGCTTGGCATTTTCTTACCGCTGATCACAACAAACTGCGCAGTATTGGGCGTGGCACTTCTTAACATTAATGAAAACCATAACTTTATTGAATCGATCATCTACGGCTTCGGCGCCGCTGTTGGTTTCTCATTGGTGTTGATACTTTTTGCATCCATGCGAGAGCGCATAGCCGCCGCCGACGTTCCTGTACCTTTTAAAGGTGCATCAATAGCAATGATTACAGCAGGTTTAATGTCACTCGCCTTTATGGGCTTTACAGGTTTGGTGAAGTAAGCGATGAGTACGATTTTAATTGCGATTATCGCGTTAGCGGTTCTGGCTGCGATTTTCGGCGCGATACTTGGTTTTGCTTCTATTCGCTTTAAAGTTGAAGCGGACCCTATTGTGGATCAAATCGACGCCATTTTACCGCAAACTCAATGCGGTCAATGTGGCTACCCTGGTTGCCGCCCTTATGCTGAAGCAATTGCAAATGGCGACCACATAAACAAATGTCCCCCTGGTGGTCAGGCAACAATCGAAAAGCTCGCCGACTTAATGGGTGTTGAGCCAGAAGAATCTGCGCACGATCTCGACAGCAAAATTCCAACCGTTGCGTTTATTCATGAAGACATGTGTATTGGCTGCACTAAGTGTATTCAGGCGTGTCCGGTGGATGCAATTGTAGGCGGAACAAAGGCGGTCCATACCGTAATCAAAGATGAATGTACGGGCTGTGACTTGTGTGTTGCCCCATGTCCGACTGATTGTATTGAAATGATTCCTGTGGCAACGACCACAGAAAGCTGGAAGTGGCAACTTCACTCCATTCCGGTACTTAACATTACGGATGCTGCCGACAATGCAGCGAACGTGAAAGATTCAATTAAGTAAGGTTTCACATGTTGTCTTTGATTGAACAAATTCGTACAGGCGCGCTTTGGGATTTCCCAGGTGGTGTGCATCCGGCAGAAAATAAAAAGCAGTCCAACAAAACTGAACTCGCTCATGCGGCTATCCCGTCAGAAATTGTATTGCCGCTAAAACAGCACATTGGTAAAGCGGGTAACCTACTGGTTGCCGAAGGTGACTACGTATTAAAAGGTCAGCCATTAACGCAATCGGAGACCGGCTTTACGGTTCCAGTGCATGCTCCAACATCAGGTACGCTCACCGCGATTGAGCCACGAACTGTCGCGCACCCTTCTGGGTTAAGTGAGTTGTGCGCAGTCATCACGCCTGATGGGAAAGATGCATGGTGTGAAAGAAACCCCGTCGCAGATTACCAACAAGAAACCCCTGACGCACTGATTGATATTATTCGTCTCGCTGGTATTTCTGGTATGGGTGGCGCAGGCTTCCCTACTGCAAAAAAAATCCAATCAGGTTTTGCTCGTACCGAGATTCTTATCGTTAATGCAGCAGAGTGCGAGCCATACATCACGTCTGATGACAAGCTCATGCAAGAACATGCCGAAGAGCTTATTCAAGGTATCGAAATTGTCGAACATATCCTGACACCAAAGCTCACGATTATTGGCATTGAAGACAACAAGCCAGAAGCAATCAAAGCGCTAGAAGCTGCGGCTATAAACAAAGATATCGTTATTCGCGTTATCCCGACTAAATACCCTTCTGGCGGTGAAAAACAGCTGATCAAAATTTTAACCAATAAAGAAGTACCAAGTGGCGCGATTCCAGCCGATATTGGTATTTTGGTTCAGAATGTTGGTTCTCTTTACGCTATAAAACGCGCAGTCATCGACGGTGAACCGATGATAAAGCGCATCGTGACTCTCACTGGTAAAACCTTCAAACAACCACGCAACGTTTGGGCATTGTTAGGGACACCAGTACAAGCACTGTTGGATGAGTTTGGCTATAAAGCAGATAAGAAGTTACAGCGTTTAATTATGGGTGGGCCAATGATGGGCTTTACCCTTCCTCACTCCCAAGTGCCGATTACCAAGACAGCAAACTGTATCCTTGCTCCGACTCGTCGTGAGATCTCTCCGCACCAGTATGAGATGGAATGTATTCGCTGTAGCCAATGTGCAGAAGCGTGCCCTGCTTCGCTGCTGCCTCAACAACTGCAATGGCATGCAAAAGCTGAAGAGTATGACAAACTCGAAGAATTAAACTTAAAGGATTGTATCGAGTGCGGCGCTTGTGCGTTTGTATGTCCAAGTGAAATTCCGCTCGTACAGTACTACCGCCAAGCGAAAGCAGAAATTAGAACTAGAACACAAGAAGCGGAAGCTGCAGAGCGAGCAAAACTGCGTTTTGAAGAGAAAAAAGCGCGTATGGAACGCGAAAAAGCAGAACGTGAAAATCGCTTCAAGAAAGCTGCCGATCAGCGCCGTAAAGAGATGAAGTCTTCTGGCGGCGATGATGCGATAGCAGCAGCAATCGCACGAGTGAAAGCTCAAAAGACAGAAACCACAGAAAAAACAGAGCCAGCAGTAAAACCAGCCGTAGCGGCAGCCATTGCCAAAGCGAAGGCGAAACAAGCGGCAGCAGCTAAAGCAGGCTCTAGTGAACCTGATAACTCAGAAATGGCAAAACTGCGCGAAGAGCGCAAACGTCTTGCTCGCGAACGGAAAGCGCAAAAAGAACAAGGCGAAACGCCAGACAATAACGCTGATGATAAAAAGTCGGCAGTTGCGGCCGCCATCGCCCGAGCTAAAGCGAAAAAAGCACAACAAGAAGATTCAACTGAATCTGTAGAATCGGAAACGTCTGCACAGCAAGACAGCGATCCGAAGAAAGCCGCGGTTGCTGCTGCCATTGCACGTGCCAAAGCACGTAAAGCGAAGCAAGCAGACTCAACTGAAGCGGAAGAAGCTGACGCACCTGCTGAGCAAACCGACGATCCGAAAAAAGCCGCCGTGGCTGCTGCGATTGCACGTGCCAAAGCGCGAAAAGCGAAGCAAGCAGACTCAACTGAAGTGGAAGAAGCTGACGCACCTGCCGAGCAAACCGAAGATCCGAAAAAAGCCGCCGTGGCTGCTGCGATTGCACGTGCCAAAGCACGTAAAGCGAAGCAAGCAGACTCAACTGAAGCGGAAGAAGCTGAAGCACCTACTGAGCAAACCGACGATCCGAAAAAAGCCGCCGTGGCTGCTGCGATTGCACGTGCCAAA
>NZ_JAWOTF010000004.1:136197-277600 GCF_033338735.1 Vibrio sp. Vb1127
GCACGTAAAGCGAAGCAAGAAACGCAAACTGAGCCTGTTGAAGACGCAACTTCTGAAGAACCAGAAGTGGATCCGAAAAAAGCCGCGGTTGCCGCAGCAATTGCGCGCGCGAAGGCTCGTAAAGCGAAGCAAGCAGACTCAGCTGAAGCGGAAGAAGCTGAAGCACCTGCCGAGCAAACCGAAGATCCGAAAAAAGCCGCCGTGGCAGCTGCCATTGCACGTGCCAAAGCACGTAAAGCGAAGCAAGAAACGCAAACTGAGCCTGTTGAAGACGCAACTTCTGAAGAACCAGAAGTGGATCCGAAGAAAGCCGCGGTTGCCGCAGCAATTGCGCGCGCGAAGGCACGCAAAGCGCAACAAGAAGCTAATAAAAATAATACTGAGGAGAACGAGTAGTGTCGTTTTTTATTGCCAGTTCACCGCATACCCACAGTCGTCGTAATACGCCAGACTTAATGAAATGGGTGGCACTTTGCGCACTTCCAGGTTTAGTAGCTCAAACCTACTTCTTTGGCTGGGGTACGCTGATTCAGCTGATTTTTGCCATTGCAGTCGCTGTATCCCTTGAAGCCTTAGTCATGATCTGTCGTAAACGCTCACCAATGAGAGCGCTACGTGATAACAGTGCAATAGTTACCGCTTGGTTGTTAGCCGTTGCTATACCACCATGGTCTCCGTGGTGGATTATGGTGATCGGGCTTATTTTTGCGATAGTAATCGCTAAACACCTCTATGGTGGCCTTGGACAAAACTTATTCAACCCTGCAATGGTCGCTTATGTGGTCTTGTTGATCTCTTTCCCAGTACAAATGACGAGTTGGAGTGCACCGACATCACTCATACCTGATCATGTAAATTTTGCAGATACACTCTCTTTAATTTTTACGGGCTATGATTACGACGGCTTATCACTTCAGCAAGTTCGCTCAGGTGTTGACGGTGTGACAATGGCGACACCACTTGATGCATTTAAGACTGGCATTCTTACAGGTGCCACTCCAAGCGAAGTAATGTCGCAGCCGATATTTGATGGCTTAGGTGGTATTGGTTGGCAATGGGTAAACCTTGCTTACCTTCTTGGCGGCATAGTCATGATCAAAAAGCGTATCATCCAATGGTATATTCCAGCAGGTTTCCTTGCGAGTCTGACTCTGTTTAGCCTAGTGTTCACGTTGCTGACGCCAGGGGAAACTGCGTCGCCAATTTTACACTTGTTATCTGGTGCAACCATGCTTGGCGCATTCTTTATTGCAACCGATCCCGTTTCGGCGTCTACCACCGTCAAAGGACGTTTAATCTTCGGTGCGCTTATTGGTGCTTTGGTTTTTATCATTCGCAGTTGGGGCGGTTTCCCAGATGGTGTTGCATTTGCAGTGTTGCTTGCAAATATGTGTGTGCCACTGATCGATTACTACACCAAACCTAGAACTTACGGTCACTGAGGTAAACATGTTAACCGCTATTAGAAAAAATGGTCTGACACTCGCGATATTTGCATGTGCAACAACCGGATTAGTCGCCCTTACTCAGTACCTAACAAAAGACCAAATCAAGGTACAAGAGCAAAAACAATTACTTTCTGTTTTGAATCAAGTCATTCCAGAAAACATGCATGACAACGCACTCACGCAAGCTTGTACAATGGTCACGTCTCCAGATCTGGGGACATTACGTGCGATGCCAGCCTACCTCGCCACGAAGAATGGTGAACCAACAGCAATCGCAATAGAATCTATCGCGCCAGATGGCTACAATGGTGAGATAAAAGTGATTACTGGGATTGATAATCAGGGCAATATTTTGGGGACACGCGTCCTAAACCACCAAGAAACCCCTGGTCTGGGCGATAAAATCGATCTTCGTGTCACCGACTGGATCCTGAGCTTTACAGGAAAACAAGTCACGGAAAACAATTGGAATTCGTGGAAAGTTCGTAAAGATGGCGGCGATTTCGATCAATTTACTGGTGCAACGATCACGCCAAGAGCCGTCGTAAAAGTGGTGCGAAATACCGTTAACTACGTAAACCAATCTCGTGAAGACATTCTTAACCAGCCGTTAGGCTGTGAAGGAGAGCAGTAATGAATGAGAATAAATTACTGATGAAAAACGGTATGTGGAGTAACAACCCCGCTCTCGTACAACTGCTGGGCTTATGTCCACTGCTAGCGGTTTCTTCCACGATAACCAATGCATTAGGTCTTGGTATTGCAACCTTACTCGTGCTAGTTGGATCCAACGTAACAGTTTCTCTTATTCGTAACTATGTGCCAAAAGAGATCCGTATACCTGTATTCGTTATGATCATTGCCTCACTCGTTACCTGCGTTCAGTTGTTAATGAATGCCTATGCGTACGGTTTGTACCTGTCTCTAGGTATCTTTATTCCTCTGATTGTAACGAACTGCATTATTATTGGCCGAGCAGAAGCTTACGCGTCAAAAAATGATGTTGCACCCGCTGCGCTAGATGGTTTGTGGATGGGCCTTGGTATGACGAGCGTCTTGGTTGTTTTAGGTGCCATGCGCGAATTGATTGGTAATGGCACACTATTCGACGGAGCAGACCTTCTCCTAGGAGACTGGGCTTCAGCTCTACGGATTCAAGTTTTCCAATTTGACAATAGCTTCCTGTTAGCGCTTCTCCCACCTGGTGCATTTATCGGTGTTGGGCTGTTGATAGCGCTCAAAAATGTCATAGATAATTCAATTCAGGCACGTCAACCAAAAGAAGAAAAACCAACCATAGAACGTGCTCGCGTCACTAACGCATAACAAGATAAGGCTCTGTCATAGGAGCCTTTTTCATAAACCGCAGAGACGGTATTGGAAGTCAGCAATGAACAAAATAAAAAGAATCGAGATTCTTGAGCGATTACGAGAAAACAATCCGAATCCTCAAACTGAGCTTAACTGGAGCTCCCCTTTTGAGCTGCTAATCGCTGTATTACTATCAGCTCAAGCAACCGATGTAAGCGTCAATAAAGCCACCGACAAGCTTTTCCCTGTAGCGAATACACCTCAAAGCATTCTTGATTTGGGAGTCGATGGCTTAAAAGAATACATAAAGACCATCGGTTTGTTTAACTCAAAGGCAGAAAACACAATCAAGACTTGTAAGATCTTGTTGGAAAAACACAATGGTGAAGTTCCTGAAGATCGTGCCGCGTTAGAAGCGCTACCAGGCGTAGGTCGCAAGACCGCAAACGTCGTGCTCAACACCGCTTTTGGTTGGCCAACTATTGCCGTCGATACGCACATTTATCGCGTGTCGAATCGCACTAAATTTGCGATGGGAAAAACGGTTGATGATGTCGAGCAGAAGCTATTAAAAGTTGTGCCAAAAGAGTTCAAACTCGATGTGCACCACTGGCTCATTCTTCATGGTCGTTATACGTGCGTAGCAAGAAAGCCTCGCTGCGGTAGCTGTATTATCGAAGATTTGTGCGAATATAAAGAGAAAGTATACCCAGATAGCTAATGCTATTTGTAAATCAAAGCTAGGAGCAAAAAATGTCAAACGGTCGAATTCTCCACACTATGCTTCGCGTAGGTGATCTAGACAAATCCATCAAGTTTTACACTGAAGTTATGGGCATGCAGCTGCTTCGTACTAACGAAAATAAAGAGTACGAATACACGCTAGCGTTTCTTGGTTATGGTGACGAATCCCAAGGTGCAGTGATCGAACTGACTTACAACTGGGGTAAAACTGAGTATGACCTAGGTACTGCTTTTGGTCATATCGCCATTGGTGTTGATGATATCTACACAACTTGCGACGCTATCAAAGCGGCGGGCGGTAATGTGACGCGTGAGCCAGGTCCAGTAAAAGGCGGAAGCACGCACATTGCATTCGTAAAAGACCCAGATGGTTATATGATTGAGCTTATTCAAAACAAGCAAGCTTCATCAGGTCTTGAAGGCTAAGCGGCACTTCTAATAATCACTTGTACTGCAAGTTGAACTCCGATTACAGGCAGGTCTGCGATCTGCCTGTCCTTTTATAAACAAAACCCTTTACTTGATAATAGTTATCGTTTAGATTTATCCGCAACTTCGATATGCGGGATTACGATAATGATCAGTGAATGGGAAAAACACACACTTCTAGCCGATACGGCACTTCAACTAGATGACCCTGTTCGCAGCATTCTTCATTACCAGCAAGCCCTAAGCCTGAGTGAAGATATCAGCGAATGTGTGGAAATTGAGGCGGACGAGCGATTATTAATTTCTGTGATTTCTTGTCATAACTTAGCTCAGTTCTGGCGTTGGGCTGGAGATACTGACTATGAACTCAAATACCTTCAACTGGCCTCTGAGAAAGTCTTAACACTTATCCCACAATGCCCAAATAAAGAGTGTGCAAGCTTTATCGACTCGATAGGATGCTGTACTAAGGCGTTGATAGACTTTATGAAGCGTCACCCTAATCCGGCTATTGCCAAACAGGTTGAAAAAATAGATACCGCAACCAATTGCGAAGTCATTGCCAAATTCCGCTTAAACTAACATTCAAATTATACAGTAGGAATCACCGAAAGGTACTTGGCAAAATACCACTAAAATATTATTAACAACGTCAGTAAATCAAAAACGCCGAAGCTTTCAGCTTCGGCGTTTTTATAAGCATCACACTTGGGTTCGCCCTAGAGATATCACGACTCGGCGGTTTTTGTCTTTTCCTATTGGCGAACCGTTATCTGCAATAGGACGACGCTTGCCGTACCCTTGCACTTGAATTCGATCTTCCGGTAGCCCTAGAGACTGAAAGTAATCACGAAGTGACTCTGCACGTCGCTCTGATAAACTTTGACTCGCACTTTTACCATCGGTTGAATCTGTGTACGTCGCCACCAGCACGAGATCGATATCTTGATTATGTCGGATATAATCTGCAATTTGTGATAAACGCTTTTTAGAAGCCTTGGTTAACTGATCACCTTGTCTTTCGTAGTGCAAAATCGTAAAAGCAATGTCCTCGAAACTGTATTTCAATAAGTTGGAAATACAGTCGCTAAACGCGTTGTACTTGTTTTGAAATAGTACTGATGACAATGCGACTTCAATTCTCTGATCTCGGCTCTGCCAATCTTGGTAGCTAAAAGTCGGATAACGGCCTTTTTCCAGCTCAGACAAAATGCCCCATGCTGTTTGCCCTCCGACATAACCATCAAACTGTTTAAAAAACTTTAGGTTTGTAATTCGATCGGCGTGTTCACCTGGTCGCCAAGGTGGCGGCATAGAAATGAGACTGACGTTACGTGTTTCTCCCATCGGGCGACGCATTTTTAACTCAAAGTCTAAATTGATTTTTTTATTCGCACGAGATGAAAATACCGCATCTCCAAAGCTTGGAATGGGGTGTACAAGCTGACATTCTAATGGTGTATTGACCACCATTTCCCATTGAGATTGCTGTGGAGTCGCAGCATAACGTTTGCCCATCAAAGCGAAGCTGCTTGTGCTAAACAACGAAAATACAACACCACTGGTAATCAGCCATTTCTTCATCTAATACTGTCTCTTAAACGGCAGTCTGTTGCCGTCAATTTGCATCAATAAAACCACTTCAACCGGCATGCAAAAATCTCGCCAATATAGGATTACCTGTCACACTGCCATTAATGTGAGCCACCGTGTTACAATCACCTTAACCGCCACTTAGCGTTTTACTTCCTCATGTTTTATCGGTTTACATGATGCAAAGTATGGCGAATAAACGTCTACATAATATGCAATACAAACTTATTGATTGGATGCAAAATAGAATTCCGGTTTTCTCTTAAATTGCGGTTTTTCTCATCGGTATAATCTGCAATAATGCAGCCTTCGTCACACAAAAATAAGCCAACATGACACTAGAAAATGAAGCTCTAACCTTGAAAAAACGCTTTCGTGGTTATTTCCCTGTGGTAGTAGACGTTGAGACCGCTGGTTTCAATGCTCAAACTGATGCACTTTTAGAAATCTGTGCCGTTACGTTGAAAATGGACGAACATGGCGTGTTGCATCCGGCCTCCACCATTCATTTTCATGTGGAACCATTTGAAGGCGCTAACTTAGAAAAAGAAGCGCTTGAATTCAATGGTATTCGTGACCCTTTCAGCCCTCTTCGTGGTGCTGTTTCTGAGCAAGAGGCGCTAAAGGAAATTTATAAGCTTATTCGCAAAGAACAAAAAGCCGCAGATTGCTCACGTGCAATTATGGTTGCTCATAACGCAGCATTCGACTTGGGTTTTGTAAATGCAGCAAATGAACGCTGTAAACTAAAAAGAGTCCCTTTTCATCCCTTTGCTACTTTTGATACGGCTACATTAAGTGGCCTTGCTTATGGCCAAACAGTTCTCGCTAAAGCATGCAAAACAGCCGGGATGGAATTTGATAACCGTGAAGCACACTCTGCGCTTTACGATACACAAAAAACAGCAGAATTATTCTGCGGTATTGTCAACAAATGGAAGGCCCTCGGCGGTTGGCCGCTTGTCGACGAAGAATAATAAGTAAACACAACATATTAGGAAAAGTATGAATCCTGTCGTTATATCAGTGTGCGTCATGCTCGTGTTAGCATTGATGCGCGTAAACGTGGTGGTTGCCCTCACGTTTAGTGCCATCGTAGGCGGCCTAGTCGCAGGCATGAGCCTTGGGGATACGGTTGCCGCATTTGAAAGTGGTCTAGGTGGCGGTGCAACTATTGCGCTAAGCTACGCCATGTTAGGTACTTTCGCTGTTGCCATCTCGAAATCAGGCATCACGGATCTACTGGCCAAAAGTGTTATCAAGCGCTTAAATGGTAAAGAAAACTCGGCGTCAACTACCGGGTTAAAGTACGCGGTGTTAGTCGCGCTCGTTCTTGTCACTATGTCATCTCAGAACGTAATTCCGGTCCATATCGCCTTTATTCCAATTTTGATTCCACCTCTTTTGGGCGTATTTGCGAAACTTAAGCTCGATCGACGTTTGGTCGCGTGTGTTCTTACCTTCGGTTTGATCACACCTTACATGATCTTGCCTGTTGGTTTCGGCGGTATTTTCTTAAACAACATTCTGTTAAAGAACCTACATGACAACGGTTTGGAGAATGTGGTTGCAAGCCAAGTCCCAACCGCCATGTTACTGCCTGGTGCAGGTATGCTGTTTGGTCTATTACTGGCTATCTTTGTTAGCTATCGTAAACCGCGTGTCTACAAAGAAACTGAGTTGACTGTCGTTGACGAAACCGATCATGTCATCAATAAAAAGCACATCTTGGTTGCGGCACTTGGTATTGTCGCTGCATTGGGTGTTCAGCTTTACACGGGTTCAATGATTATCGGTGCTCTAGCTGGCTTTATGGTGTTTACTTTCGGCGGCGTTATTGCATGGAAAGAGACGCACGACGTGTTCACTAAAGGTGTACACATGATGGCAATGATTGGCTTCATCATGATTGCAGCGGCAGGTTTTGCAGCAGTAATGAAGCAAACTGGCGGTGTTGAAACACTAGTACAATCGCTATCAACCAGCATCGGTGACAATAAGCCTTTAGCTGCACTACTGATGCTGATCGTTGGTCTGTTGGTAACAATGGGCATTGGTTCATCGTTCTCTACGATTCCAATTCTTGCAACTATCTATGTGCCTCTTGCGCTAGCATTTGGCTTCTCGCCGATGGCAACGATTGCACTGGTAGGTACTGCGGCGGCGTTAGGTGATGCAGGCTCTCCAGCTTCTGACTCTACATTAGGCCCTACATCTGGTCTAAATGCCGACGGTCAACATGAGCACATTTGGGAAACAGTCGTTCCAACCTTTATCCATTACAATATCCCTCTAATCATCTTTGGTTGGATTGCAGCAATGGTGCTTTAATACTATTGTTTGGATGGATATACATTAGTTACGAAAAAGCCGCTCAATGAGCGGCTTTTTGTTATTCATAACTGTGGTTATTGCGCTGGCATATTGTCAATAATACGCTCACGAATCAGCTTCAAGGTTGGTTCTGTCGACAGGTAATCGACGGCAATCGGAAAATAAGCGTCGTTAATTTTTAGAACCAAGCTAGGGTAAGAGTTCACACCTAGGCTCTTTGCAAGGCTCAATTGATCTTCGAACACACCTTCTAAGAAAGAGCCATCCATGTCATTCTTGAATTGCTGAACATTCAAGCCAATTTCTCTCGCTAATTGCAAGTGAGTGGCTTCTTCATGAGGAGGCATCGCACGTAAGTAATACGCATGCTGAATCGCTTCTAGCATCTGCTCATAAGAATCTTGAAAGCCCGCTGCAATAACCGCACGACAAGATTGGTAAGTGCTTCTTACTGGTGTACAAAGCTTCCAGAAATCGTAGTTAAACTTAGTGCCTAACTGGCGCTCAATCTGCTTCCAAATACCTTCGAGTTTTTGTTGCATCTCGGGCGGCATCGGTAAATTAGTATCTGGCGCAAGACCACCAACCACATACTCAAACTGAATCACACCTGGCAGTTGCTGTTTTAGTTTATCCAGCGTTGGTTTGTAACCCCAACACCAACTGCACATTGGGTCATGCACGTAGTAAAGCTTTATGTTCATTCCACTAACCTAAAAAGAAAAAGGAGCCAGTACGGCTCCTTCGTATTCTATCGCTAAACGTGAGTATTTACGAATTACTCAGCTTGATCTTCAGCGCGCGCTGCTGCTTCTTTGATTAGAGGCTGCAGTTCACCTTTTTGGAACATTTCTAGAATAATGTCACAACCGCCGATAAGCTCGCCTTCAACCCATAGTTGAGGGAAAGTTGGCCATTGCGCGTACTTTGGTAACTCAGCACGGATATCTGGGTTTTGCAGAATGTCTACGTAAGCGAACTTCTCACCACATGCCATTAGTGCCTGTGACGCTTGAGAAGAGAAACCACAGCTAGGTAGTTTCGGTGATCCTTTCATGTACAGCAGGATTGAGTTTTCAGAGATCTGCTGTTTGATTTTGTCGATAGTTTCCATCGCTTCCTCATTCATGGGTTTGAACTTTATTTATTTGCCACATTCTACTCAATAACGACAGAATAAAAACCATATAATTAATAAGGCTTAATTTTAGATTGCTCATTGGCGAGCAATGCAGCACTTCACCACTGCTAACCTCTTAAAATATTTTCATATCGGGGTTTTAATAAAGTAAAAACTTGCTAAAATACTTAGCAAGTCAGCCTTAAAGGCGACATAGCTATAAAAAAACACTGGAAGCAATCGAAAGGTCATCCTTTCAAATCAATGGAGAATCGAGTAATGGCATTTGAACTACCAGCTCTTCCTTACGCGAAAGACGCACTAGAACCACACATCTCAGCAGAGACTCTAGACTACCACCACGGTAAGCACCACAACACTTACGTTGTTAAGCTTAACGGTCTTATCCCTGGTACTGAGTTCGAAGGCAAAACTCTAGAAGAGATCATCAAGACTTCTACTGGTGGCGTATTCAACAACGCAGCGCAAATCTGGAACCACACGTTCTACTGGCACTGTCTTGCTCCAAATGCGGGCGGCGAGCCAACTGGCGCAGTTGCAGACGCTATCAACGCAGCATTCGGTTCTTTTGAAGAATTCAAAGCGAAGTTTACTGATTCAGCAATCAACAACTTCGGTTCTTCATGGACTTGGCTTGTTAAGAAAGCTGACGGTTCTCTAGAGATCGTTAACACTTCTAACGCTGCTACTCCTCTAACAGAAGAAGGTACAACACCACTTCTAACTGTTGACCTATGGGAACACGCGTACTACATCGATTACCGCAACGTACGTCCTGATTACATGAACGGCTTCTGGGCTCTAGTAAACTGGGACTTCGTAGCTGAGAACCTAGCGAAGTAATATACTTCCCCCTAAGTTCAATTTAGTCTTATTCAAAAGCTCGCTATTTAGCGGGCTTTTTTGTTTCGCCTTCCCTAGCACCTTTAAATAATTCCCTCTTTTACTAAAGTTCTTCTTATCCACGCCGTTAAAAGAGCATCGAGCGAGGAACATCATGCAAATTCATACGTTAGACCAAGCTGCAATTATCAACGAACTTCAGTTCGGTAATGGTATTAACCATGCCGTACACGAAGGTCGTCGTGCGGATTTCTCGCTGATTCTGTCTATGTTCTCTAATGATGTTCGCGATGTAGTCCCGGTTGAAGAGGTCCAGGAAGTCATCACCAGTGACAGTATTCTTCGCCAACAATTGGGTTTATCGCAACCTCAAGCTCTTCGTTCTGATAGCAGCAGCTATGAACTCGCAGCTGAACAAGCGAAACAGTTTCACGATGCAGGATTGCCTTCCGCAAAGCTGAGCCATTACCTAAAACCAGATGCGCTGACTTACCTGCCTGAAGACACATTCAACCTACCAGAGGAGGTTTATCACAACCTATCTGGTCATGAGCGACGCAGATTGGGCGAACGCAACAAACAACTGATCCCAGATGCTGGGCTATATAATCAGCTAGTGACGGCTCAACGTCAGCATCAAATTCAAGCTAAAGCATAGAGATCCGCTTTTTATCCAATAGCTTGCAATACCTACACGTCAGAAATGTGACATCTTACAAATTACCGCACAATAGTCCTCACTCGAAAGCGTTAGTTTGAAGCCTTTCACACTGAACCCAACGAATTTCAACCATGCTATTAGCACAAACCACTGGTGTATTGTTTTTCACATATGGATACAGTGAAGGTGCTATGGATATCAAAGAATCAATTATTCTCGTCACGTCTGCAGGTTCGGTTATAGGAAGAACCTGTGCAAATCACTTTGCTCACCTTGGAGCAACGTTGATTCTTTGTGACCAAAATTCTAGCGCTTTGAGAGCGAGCTATGAGCAAATCAGCGCTTTCACTGACAAAGTGTATGCGATGAATGTGTGTAGTGATAACACAACGTCCATTAACTTATTGTTTGACCAGATAGAATCACAGCTACGTGCGACACCAGATGTGATTGTTAATTGCTGGACCAGCTCTCCTATGCCTGGCTTAATGGCGCCAGAACCAATGAGTACTTACATTGATCACTTGTCGTCTGCGGCACGCTTCCTTTATACCTACGGCCAAGTAGGAGCAGAGCGCTTTCGAGCCAGAAACAAGAAAGGCGTCATTGTTAACGTCATTTCTCATGACAACCATGAAGACTTTACGGGAGTTGAAAGCATGGCGGCGTTGGTGTCAGGTTTTACTCACAGCTGGGCAAAAGAACTCACACCATTCAACATTCGAGTGGGCGGCGTTATTCCCTCGGTAAATCATACAAAAGAAGAGCTCAACGAGAGACACTGGGCTGAGATCCAAGACGAACTAGTCCGCAACACAGCATACATCGTCGCGAATGAATACTTCAGTGGCCGAGTAGTTGCGACCGAAGTGTAAGCATACACAGCAACTCTGTTTTCCCAAGCCAGATGTAACTCCTGCACCAAAATAAAAAAAGCCCCAGTCATTTGACTGGGGCTTTAACCTTTTCCCGATTAAGGTTCCGTGCTAGCGAAAACCTTGCTCACTCGATTTTTTAATTACGCGTCAGCTTTTTCTTTCTTTGCTTTAGGTGCTGCTTTTGCTGCTTCTTGGTCTGCTTTCTTCTTGATAACAGTTGTACCTTCGAAAGTTTCGCCTTCAACAAATGCTTTACCGTAGTAAGAAGCCATCAACACATCTTTAAGTTCGCTGATTAGAGGGTAACGTGGGTTCGCACCAGTACATTGGTCATCGAACGCTTCTACCGCTAGCTCATCCAGTTTCGCTACGAAATCTGATTCAGCAACACCTGCCGCTTGGATAGACATTGGGATGTCTAGGTTAACTTTTAGTTCATCCAACCATGCTAGTAGACGTTCAATCTTCTGAGCAGTACGGTCACCTTCTTGGCTTAGGCCTAGGTGGTCAGCAACTTCAGCGTAACGACGACGTGCTTGTGGACGGTCGTATTGAGAGAACGCAGTTTGTTTAGTTGGATTGTCGTTCGCGTTGTAACGTACCACGTTAGAGATAAGTAGTGCGTTAGCTAGGCCGTGTGGCAAGTGGAACTCAGCACCCAGTTTGTGAGCCATTGAGTGACAAACACCTAGGAATGCGTTCGCAAATGCAACACCAGCGATAGTAGCTGCGTTGTGTACTTTCTCACGAGCGATTGGGTCATTTGCACCGTTCGCATAGCTTGATGGTAGGTACTCTTTTAGCATCTTAAGTGCTTGAAGAGCTTGGCCATCTGAGTATTCGTTAGCAAGAACTGATACGTAAGCTTCTAGAGCGTGAGTTACTGCATCGTAACCACCAAATGCTGTCAGAGACTTAGGCATGTTCATTACTAGGTTCGCATCAACGATTGCCATGTTTGGCGTGATTTCGTAGTCAGCTAGTGGGTATTTCGCACCAGTCTTGTCGTCAGTAACAACCGCGAATGGAGTAACTTCTGAGCCAGTACCTGAAGTTGTAGTGATACATACAAGCTCAGCTTTTTTACCCATTTTAGGGAACTTGTAGATACGTTTACGGATGTCCATAAAGCGCATTGCTAGTTCTTCAAAGTGAGTTTCTGGGTGTTCGTACATTACCCACATGATTTTCGCTGCATCCATTGGTGAACCACCGCCTAGCGCTAGGATAACGTCAGGTTGGTAGCTAGCCATTTGAGCCGCACCTTTTTCTACTACAGACAGTGTTGGGTCAGCTTCAACATCGAAGAATGTTTGAACTTCCATGCCTTGAGCTTTTAGTAGGCTTACTACGTCATCTGCGTAACCGTTGTTGAATAGGAAACGGTCAGTTACTAGGAATGCACGTTTCTTACCTTCTAGGTCGCCCAGCGCGATTGGAAGGCTACCACGACGGAAGTAGATTGACTTAGGTAGTTTATGCCACAACATGTTTTCAGCTCGCTTCGCTACAGTTTTCTTGTTGATTAGGTGTTTAGGACCTACGTTCTCAGAGATAGAGTTACCACCCCAAGAACCACAACCTAGCGTTAGAGATGGCGCAACGTTGAAGTTGTACAAGTCACCGATACCACCGTGAGTAGTCGGGATGTTGATTAGGATACGAGCTGTCTTCATCTTGTCACCGAAGTAACGGATACGATCAGCGTTAGTATCTTGGTTAGTGTAAAGACCAGATGTGTGGCCGATACCACCAATCTCAACCATAGTTACCGCTTGAGCAACCGCGTCTTCGAAGTTGTCAGCACGGAATAGACCTAGAGTTGGAGATAGTTTCTCGTGAGCGAATGCGTCATCGTGAGATACTTTACCCAGACCTTCACCAACAAGAACTTTAGTGTCTGCTGGAACTTTAACGCCTGCCATTTCAGCGATTGCTGCTGCTGGCTGACCTACGATTTTCGCGTTTAGCGCGCCATCGATAAGAAGAACTTTACGAACTTTATCAGCTTCTGCTTTGCTTAGGACATACGCTTTGTGAGAAGCAAAACGCTCTTTCACTTCGTCGTATACTTCGTCAACTACGATTGCAGCCTGCTCAGAAGCACATACTACACCGTTGTCGAAAGTCTTAGACATAAGGATAGAAGCAACAGCACGTTTGATGTCTGCTGTTTCATCGATAACAACAGGAACGTTACCTGCACCTACACCGATTGCTGGCTTACCAGAAGAGTAAGCGGCTTTAACCATGCCTGGACCACCAGTTGCAAGGATAAGAGCGATGTCATCGTGTTTCATTAGAGCGTTTGAAAGCTCAACAGAAGGCTGGTCGATCCAACCGATGATGTCTTTTGGTGCGCCTGCTGCTACTGCTGCATCTAGAACGAGTTTAGCTGCATCGTTAGTTGAGTTTTTCGCACGTGGGTGTGGTGAGAAGATGATACCGTTACGAGTCTTCAAAGAGATTAGAGATTTGAAGATCGCTGTAGAAGTTGGGTTAGTCGTTGGTACGATACCGCAGATGATGCCTACAGGCTCAGCGATAGTCATAGTACCTAGGTTGTCATCCTCTTCTAAGATGCCACACGTTTGTTCGTCTTTGTATTTGTTGTAGATAAACTCAGAAGCAAAGTGGTTCTTGATTACTTTATCTTCAACAATACCCATACCAGATTCTTCTACCGCTTGTTGAGCTAGCGGGATACGGGCCTGGTTAGCTGCAAGCGATGCTGCACGAAAGATTTTATCTACTTGCTCTTGAGAGTAAGTAGCGAACTCTTCTTGCGCTTTCTTAACGCGAGCAACCATTGCATCTAGTTCAGCCATATTAGTTACAGGCATAGGGAATCTCCTAAAATTAACAAATATTAAAAACTTTTTACTAAGGCTATTACTTATCGTTTTTACTGTTTATCAGTCACTTAGAAAACAAACGTCTTAGTAAATTGCTTTCAGGACTGAGTATAATATTTCAGAGTGTGAAAAAAATTGACTTGGATCAGTTCTCACCACCTAAATACTACCAAAGTGGTGCCTCATCACACCAAAATGACATAAATCACTGATAAACAAATAAATTAACTCTCATTTTTTATTGAGTAAAAAAGAAGCAAATGGACAAATAAATAAAAGAAACTACAACAACCTGTAAAAAAGTTTCATTTTTGACCAACAAAATTACATGTAGGCCCAATTCTTTGTGCTACTGAGAGTATATCGAACCGAATACATCTCTCTACAAACCACCTTGGTTTTTATCAAAAATGTGCGAATGTTAACGTTTATGTAAAACAGTGCGATTTATCAGCAACTTTATACGTAACATTTCCTTTCCAGATTAGATACAGTTTATTAAAGAATTAGTTTTTCTCACTTAAATGGCAGGGAATGCGTTAGTTTTTTTCATTTCTTACAACCTAACTTTTGCCTTACATTACGCCCAAATTACCCCTTCTCCTTTTCACTAATGTGAACTTTGATGAGTACGCAACATGCAAACTTTTGAACTTGCTATCTTCTTGCAGTTTTTTCTCGGTTTGGTCGCCGCAGTAAACCCTGTTGGTATCATGCCTGTGTTTGTGTCACTAACCGGGCATATGACACCAGACGAAAAGCGCAATACGGCAACAACAGCAAATGTGGCTGTTGCGGTCATCCTGATCATTTCGCTTTTTGCTGGTCAGTTACTGTTAGACATGTTCAGTATTTCTCTGGATTCGTTTCGTGTCGCTGGCGGGTTGCTATTACTTAGCATCGCATTCTCGATGATGAGCGGTAAACTGGGGGAAGATAAGCAGAACAAACAAGAGAAAACGGAATACGTCAGTCGTGAACAGATTGGTGTGGTCCCTCTTGCAATGCCTTTAATGGCAGGTCCTGGTGCAATCAGTTCGACTATTGTTTATGGTGCACGCTACCCAAGCATGTTCGATACCGTGGGCATTAGTATTACGATTGGTTTGTTCTGCCTTTGTTCATGGCTATTATTCCGTTCTGCCCCATTGATCGTACGATTTTTAGGTCAAACTGGAATCAACGTCATTACTCGTATCATGGGTTTGATATTGGGCGCGCTTGGCATAGAGTTCATTGCGAATGGCTTACGCAACTTATTTCCAGGATTAGCCTGAGTTTCTATAAAATTGTATGATAGAGCGATTCAACAATGGATCGCTTTGTCATGACGACTGACTCTCTTAAACATACTCTATATGTCACCATTTTTGGTACTCATACCAAAGCTGGTAAAACGTTCGATATTGCTCTCATTATCGCGATCATCAGTTCGTTAATCGTACTGGTGTTAGATTCGATACCCTCCGTTCGGGCCGAGTGGGAAAAAGAGCTGAAGTTTATTGAATACACATTTACTGGCCTATTCACGATTGAATACCTTCTAAGGCTTTATTGCTCTCCTAAACCTGCCGCCTACGCAAAGAGTTTTTATGGTGTCGTCGATTTACTTGCGATTTTGCCCACCTATTTAGCACTCTTCTTCCCATCCGCTTCGTTTATGGGTGTGATCAGGGCGCTGCGAGTGATGCGAATATTCCGCATACTCAAGTTAGTCCGATACCTCCAAGAGTCCAATATCCTCTTACGTTCACTGCTTATGGCGCGCAGAAAGATTTTTATCTTCTTTAGTTCCGTCGCCATTATGGTAACGATTTTCGGCTCATTGATTTTTATCATTGAAGGACCTGAAAACGGATTTACTAGCATTCCTAAAAGTATTTATTGGGCGATCGTGACCATCACAACGGTTGGTTATGGTGACTTGGTCCCTCAAACAGACCTAGGTAAAGGGCTTGCATCACTCACCATGTTACTGGGTTATTCCATTTTGGCGGTACCTACAGGTATTTTCACTGCCGAACTGCACCAAGAGATGCAATCGCACAAAGTATTGGTGAAATGCCCAAACTGCTCCCACGCAGGGCACGACTCTGACGCAATTTACTGTAAACATTGTGGTAGTGAACTGGCCGATCCAGACAAAAGAGTCGTTCGAACGGAAGACGACGCATGAAAAAAGAGCTCCCTAAGGAGCTCTTTTATTTTGTCATCAAATAAAGGATTGATGTGATTATGCTTTCTCAGACAAAATAATTCGCAGAGTACGACGCAATGGCTCCGCAGCACCCCAAAGCAGTTGGTCACCAACAGTGAAAGCATTTAGGAAATCATCACCCATTGCCATCTTACGTAGACGACCCACTGGTACAGACATTGTGCCCGTAACTTTTGCCGGCGTTAGCTCTTGAGCAGTGATGTCACGGTCGTTAGGAATCACTTTCACCCAATCGTTATGAGTGGCGATGATTTCTTCGATTTCGTCCATTGGTACATTTTGTTTAAGCTTGATAGTAAGTGCTTGAGAGTGACAACGCATCGCGCCAATACGCACACAAGTACCGTCAATTGGAACAGGTGAACTTTGAGAACCCAAAATTTTATTCGCCTCAGCGCCCGCTTTCCACTCTTCTTTACTCTGACCATTATCGCGCTTCACATCGATCCATGGGATCAACGAACCAGCTAGTGGCACACCGAATTTATCTGTAGGGAAAGAGCCGCTGCGCATTGTATCCGCAACTTTCTTATCAATATCTAGGATAGAGCTTGATGGGTTTGCAAGTTCAGAGCTCACAGAGTCATTGATAACGCCCATTTGCGAGATCAACTCACGCATATTTTGCGCACCAGCACCAGATGCGGCTTGATAAGTCATTGCGCTTGTCCACTCAACAAGGCCTTTCTCAAATAGACCACCTAGCCCCATTAGCATTAAACTAACCGTACAGTTACCACCGACAAATGTGTTCGTGCCACCGTGGATGCCTTGTTGGATTTGCTTTAAGTTCACTGGATCAAGTGTGATGATCGAATCTTCAGCCATACGTAGCGTAGAGGCCGCGTCAATCCAGTAGCCTTTCCAACCAGCCTGACGAAGTGCAGGGAAAACTTTTTCTGTGTAGCTACCACCTTGACAGGTGATTACCGCATCAAGCTGTTTTAAGCTTTCAATATCATACGCGTCTTGCAGTAAGCCTGCGTCTTTTCCTAAGTTAGGAGCAGGAATACCAACTTGAGAAGTACTGTAGAATACTGGTTCGATTAGGTCGAAGTCTTTCTCTTCAACCATACGCTGCATAAGGACTGAACCAACCATACCGCGCCAACCAACTAAACCAACTCTCATCGTATTAACTCTCCATGTATTAAAAAACCTACCCCATAGTTAATTTTTCACAGCAAAATCTCAACCCCTATTTTGTAAATAAGCGCGTTTTTTAACCTTTTCCTCTGAAAAACCGGGTTACACGAGATTTTTTAGTGTTTGGTTTGCGGTTTTAACCATTTTTCAAGTAGGGAAAGCACTTTAGTCCCCTAATTGGTCTTACCACTCAATGAGAAAATAACACATGAAGCACAATAATTTCACATTACACAACATTTAAAACCAAAAAAGTTAAAACAAACTAACAGTTAATTTCACAAGCAAACGTTTTTACCGACGAACATCAAGATAAAACACCAAATGTTCGAAATATAATTTTTGTTAATGTATGTTATGCGCGATTACAACAAGGAGCGCCTTCCTCTATTGCTCCAAGATTGACAGAGGCACATATGAAGCAAGTTACACCACGCCTACCAAGCTTGATACAGGTATTTATCTCGCTCGGTTTATTTCTCCTGCTGGCATTTTCGTTCACAGCCAAGCTAGACCTACCGATTCAGCTAGCGCTATACATCGGTTGGTTCATTGTCATGATATTGGGCATAAAGCTTGGCCATCAGTATAAAGATCTGGAAAAAGCAGCACTAAATGGCATTTCCAATGGACTTGGAGCCGTTTTAATCCTTTTGGCCGTTGGCGCGCTTGTAGGTACTTGGATCTCTGGTGGTATTGTTCCAACCATTATTTACTACGGCCTTAAAGCAATCCACCCTTCCATCTTTTTGCTCGCGACCATGATCATCTGTTCATTGACTGCGCTAGCGACTGGCACATCTTGGGGTGCGGCTGGCACGGCAGGTATTGCAATGATGGGTATCGGTCAAGGTCTTGGTGTTCCTGCGCCAATCACTGCAGGTGCCGTACTTTCAGGCTGTTACTTTGGTGACAAAATGTCGCCTCTATCGGATTCAGTAATCCTTGCTTCATCTATGTCTAACGTTGAAGTGATGGAACATATTAAAGGCATGTTGCCGATAGCACTCATTAGCTACATTATTACAGGCATTATGTTTACTGCATTTGGCTTCCACTACGCAGGTCAAGTTGACATGAGCCAGGTAGACTCTGTCATTAAAGCGATGGAACAGCAGTTCTACATCACCCCTTACTCATTTGTTCCTGTGATCATCGTATTGTCACTTCTAGCGATGCGTATACCTTCATTCCCAGTGATCAGTTTTGGTTCTCTGCTAGGTATTATTTGGGCAGTGATGATCCAAGATGTCGATTTCCTAACTGCGTTCAACACGGCTTGGGCTCCGTTTGCAATCTCATCTGGCGTAGATTTCATTGACTCAATCCTTAACCGTGGCGGCATGTCTTCAATGCTTGGGTCGGTAGCGGTTATCGTATTCGGCCTTGGTTTTGGCGGTCTACTAGATAAAGTAGGCGTGCTAGAGACTATCGCGAAGCTGTTTGAAAAACGCGTTCAAAGTGCAGGTTCATTGGCAACAAGCACAATTGGTACGGCCTTTATGGGCAACGTATTTGGTTCAGCGATGTACGTTTCACTTATTCTGACCCCAAAAATCTGTGCGAAGAACTATGACCGTCTAGGCTACAAACGTAAGAATTTGTCTCGTAACGCAGAATTTGGCGGCACGCTAACCTCAGGTATGGTCCCTTGGAGTGACAACGGTATCTACATGGCCAGTATTTTGGGTGTTGCTACACTGTCTTATGCCCCGTTCATGTGGCTGAGTTTTGTATGTATCATCGTAACGATCTTCACTTCTTACATGGGTTGGTTTGTTGATAAGTGCGAACCAACAGCAGAAGCAGTTGAAGAAGCTGAAGGCGAATTAAAGCAGCAAACCGCTTAACTTCGCAGAGATAGGAAGAACCTCCCTTCCGAATTCAATACTAAAAAAGAGCGCTTTAAAGCGCTCTTTTTTTATTTCCAAAACAAATCGTTAGCTTTGTTTGACTGGCGCTTTCACGGCTGCACGCTTCCCAAACCAATAGCCCAATCCAAGCGGTGCAAAGAATATAACGGCAATGAACAGAATAAAGTAGATGATGGTACTTTTGACAAGTTCAATCAGCTTAGTCATGGCGAGATTCACAACCTCTTGCGACACTCGATCCATATCTTGAGCAAACTTCTCGCGCTCATGGGTAATGATCTGTGCGATTTCTTGGCGCTCTCTGGCAACCATCAGCTCTATAGCTTGGCGTTCTTCACCCAACTGAGATAAACGCGCCTCCGTCCTTTGATCGATATCGTCAACCAAAGGTTGTAACTCCAGCGCCATTTGTTCTGCCAAATAACGCATGTACTCTGGGTTGTTATCGATAAAATCCCTCATCGAATCAGCGGTAACTTGCAAACTATTGAGCGCCGCATTGACTTTTTCGATACTGGCAGAGCTATTCAAGGCCAACAACTGCGCTTTCCACGTCATAATTTTTGGTGTCTGCTCTGATACCAGACTTAGACGATCAGAGACATCCCCGAGTGCTTCTGGCATCGTGCCTAGCGTTGTAACGGCTTCCTCTTCGCTAATTTGGTTTGCATCTAACCACCTACGGTAAGCCGGAGTCCTAATCATGCTTAGATCAGCGAATGGATGCTGCTTGGCGAACTCTGCAACAAACGTTTTTGTCTTGATGTATGCTTCTTTCTTCAATAAAGATTGAGCCAGTTTATCTACCTCTTTCGCTAAATAAACGGAAACTAACTTAGCCTCATCAGACGCAAAGAGCTCATTACCAGAAGCGGTAGTAAAGAACTGTTCCATTTGTAGCGTGAAAGTCCATGTATCAATCAGTGCAGCCATTGGGGACACTTGGTATGCAGAAGCTTGGATGCCTTCTTCAGCATTTATCTTCCAAAGTAAAATATAAGATTGATGAACTTTATCATGAGGCTCATATTGTTCGTGTAGTGCGTCTGCTGCTTGCTCAACCTGAGCAAAAAACTGCTGCGCATACTCACGAGTCAAAAGACGCATATTGAGCTCTTGTTTGGTAAGGGGGACGGTTTGACTCTCGATCTTGACTTCGAGCAGGGAGCACCCTGAAAGCATCATAACCAGCCCTATCAACATCATTGAAGACATTCGGCGAACGGACATGAAAACACCTTTAACAAATTGTATAGAACAGGAATAAAGCGAACTAAGTCATATAGTTCGAGCCTTTATTACCTCAACTTTTATGACATTAAGTCAGAGCAATATCAATCTGTTAGCGCTTCTGTTATCTTTTCACTATTGAGAACATTATTAGCAAAAAGTATGGTTTGTTTTAGGACATCATCTAAACATGCCAACTTCTCTTCCGGCACTTTTTGCCCTTGTTTAATCAACAGTTCAATATCACCCGAAATACAGTGCAATGGCATTGCACCTAAACTCCCTGAGACCCCTTTAAGACTGTGTGCGGCTCTTTGCGCTTGCTCTTTATCCTCTTCTAACAGCTGATACATTTTAGTGCCATCGCCAGAGTGATCCTGAATAAAGACCTCCAGTAACATCCGCACAGCGCCCTCGTCACCAGATAGAGAATCTAACATTTTATTGATATCTATGTACGGCTCACGTTCCACTACTTCCACTTGTGATGAATTCACCTCATTACAACTTTCTTCGTTCATTTGGACGTTTTGAAAATTTTCTGACTGAGCTGAGGGAACAGCGTTAGCTCCATTTTCATCATCGCCAACTTGCTCTGACTTTTTATCATCGGTTCTGGGTAGTGGTATCGGTTGAATCGTTTTTGGGGAGAAGGCTCCCCATGAAATGAGGAAAAGGAGCAAACCACTGATTACAGACAACCAAACAATAAAAGTCATTAGCTTCTGTTCCAACTGATCATTTATCGAAGTTAACTGGTTCGGGAAATCTGGATTAAGCAGGTGATTGGATAAATAACTGCCCTGTGCCTGAGCAGATAGTGCGCTTGAGGTTTGAGCAAGCTGGCGCTGAAGAGCACTTCGCTCTTCGGGAGAGAGCGTCTCTGATTCAATAAAAAGTCGGTCTAAGTCACGGTAAGTATCGCTATTCGTTGCAGAGTCACTAAAGACAGACTCAAAAACAAGCGCACCTAAGCGATAGTACATTGCCTGAATTTGCTCAGAGTTTTCTGTTCGAGCACGGCTGCTTCGTAACTGTTCTGCTAACGAAACCAATTCACTGTCACTTCTTACAAAAGCTCGAGCACTTTCTAAAAATCGGTCGGTCGTATAAAGTAATTGAGTGATGTCTGGTGTGATTTTCCCTTCAGAAAACTCACTTTCAAGCTGTAAGCGAACTGCATAAGCCAACTGAAGTTTCAGTGAAATTTGGTCGACGTGTTTAACACGGTAAGGCAGATCGAAGTTAAAAAAGTGCCTGACTTCTTCAACTTTACTTCCTAACTCATTTACAGTCGAAATCGTTTGAATCGTTTGTTTGGCTTGCAGCCAAATGCCAAGTGCTAAAACACACCACAAAACGAACCAGAACCAAACAAACCGCCGTATTCCTTCTTTTGGCTTCAGCAACACTTGCCCCTCGCATATCTCCATTAATTACAAGCATATACTATGGATGTTTCTTATTCACATAAAAAAAGAGAGCCGTTTGCTCTCTTTATTTAACGATATGATTTTAATTGCGACTTAACTGATCTTTTAGATTTGGAGGCGTCCCTTTAATCGTTAAGGTATCCGTCTCTGGATCATAAAAAATACGCTCGCCAAGTAAGAGACTATCGAAGCTAATATTCAAACCACCACCAGCTCCAACAAATTTAGTCAGTTTGCGAACCGTCGCACGATCACCTGGGAAAGACTCTTCAAGTTCGTACCCTTGCTCTTTGGTGAAATCCATAAAGCTCGTGCCATCTTGGCTTTGAGGAAGCTCTCCGGAAAGTTCTGAGATTTGAACTTCATCACCGGATTTAATTTGCTCATTGCAGTAGTCGTAAACTTGTTTCTTGTACTCGTTCACTTCTTGCTTTTCTAGCTTCGAGTCAGCACAAAAATCATCCACCGCCTGCATCAACACTAAGTTTTGTTGTTTAGTATCTAAGCCAATATCCGCTTGCAGAAAATCTAGGAAGAAGTCCGCCACTTTACGGCCAACGCGTCCTTTAATGTATTGCAGATAACGATTGGATTCCTTGTCGGTCTCGTAGCTCGACAGGTCGATGCGTGCGGCAATATCCATTTTGGTGATATCTAAGTAATCTGTCGCACTGATGTCCAAACCTTCGGTCACTTTTAAACTTTGATTCATTGGTAAGATACCGATGAACAAGTAGTCCGTTGCTAAACTCTGATACTCAGCGAAAACCAAGATACCTTCATCCGCAAATGGGTACTTAATCAACTCTTCTTTCAAGCGATTTGCACTAATTTGTGAGAAGTCGTAAAAATCTCGCTCTCCTTTGCGCATTTCTTGAAGCCAAAATTGAAATTCGCTGTCTGACTGGAAAGCGCCAAAACCTTTACCAGCTTTAGAATGGAATACTCGGTGAAGCTCCGCGACTAAGTTTTCTGTAGATGCATCGTTCTCTAATGATGCTAGACGAAAGTTTACAACCAGCTCGTCCTGATCGTTTTTGCACAGTTGATGCAGAATAACGTTTGAAAGATGAAGACTCATAGTGATTTTATCTTGCTACAAGGTTTTAGTTGATGGGCATTGTAGGTTATCATAAGCCGCTTTTACTATCATTATTAGAGTCTTTATGCCGATTACATCTAAATATACTGACGAGCAAGTAGAAAAAATTCTTGCTGAAGTAGCAACAGTTCTTGAAAAACACGCTGCTTCTCCTGAGTTGACGCTAATGATTGCCGGAAATATCGCAACCAATGTCTTAAATCAACGTGTTGCTGCTTCACAACGCAAAGCGATTGCTGAAAAATTTGCTCAGGCGCTGATGTCTTCTTTAGAAACACCAAAAACACACTAATCACGGACAATAGAACACATACATGGTAGACAGCGGAAACTCATACGGCGAACGTGTATCTCGACTAGTTGGTTGGGGTCACTGGTTTGCATTCTTCAATATCGTTGCATCGATGTTGATAGGCACACGCTACATTGTTCAGTCTCCTTGGCCCGAGACGTTACTTGGTCAGTTTTATCTGGCGGTTTCTTGGGTTGGTCACTTTGGCTTTCTAGTTTTCGCACTTTACTTGCTTGTTCTATTCCCGTTGACGTTTATCCTGCCATCGCGGAAATTGTTCCGTTTGGTGGCAGTGATTTTCGCAACCGTTGGGCAAACCATATTATTAATTGATACCCAAGCGTATCAGTCGATCAATTTGCACTTAACTCCCGTTGTCTGGGAGTTACTATTCAGCGAAGACAAAAGTGCACTCAGCACTGACCTACAACATTTATTTGTTGTGATGCCGCTGATCTTCCTTATTCAACTCGCACTATCCGAATGGGTATGGCGAAAACAGCGCAAACTATCTCATAAGCACGTAGGACGCCCTCTCGCGGCCGTCTTTTTCCTCAGCTTTATGACCAGCCATTTGGTTTACATTTGGGCAGATGCGTATTTTTACAACCCAATTACTAGCCAGCGTTCAAACTTCCCGTTGTCTTACCCGATGACAGCGAAGAGTTTTATGGAAAAACATGGTCTACTTGACCGTGAGGAATACCTAAAACGTTTAGCAGAAAACGAAGGCAACGTAGAGTTAGTCAACTACCCTCTTGAAAAGCTTGAGTTTAACCGCCGAGTTAATAAGCTCAATGTGTTGATGATCAGCATAAACAATTTACGAGCGGATGCGCTGAACCAAGAAGAGATGCCTAACCTCTATGAGTTTGCTGAAAACAATCAGAACTTCCGTAATCATTACAGCTCAAGTAATGATACATACGGGGCCTTTGGTTTGTTCTATGGCTTACCGACCAGTTATGCATCAAGCATCAAGGCGCAAGGTGCTTCCCCAGTATTGCTCGATGTACTGAAAGATCAGGGCTACAACTTTGGTTTATTCAGTGGCAGTGGGTTTGAAGATGATCTCTACTCAGAAATTATTTTCCGCGACTTGAACTTAGCGGAAGACCTAGATGGCACGCAAGCTCATACCGATAAACAATCTATCGCAAACTGGAATACATGGTTAGCAGAGAAAGCAAGTCAGCCATGGTTTAGTTACATCGAAGTCACCACCGTTGATAATTTTGAATCGATTCCTTCAAATAATGACGAAGAAATGCCCGCAAGTGAGCGATTCAAAAAAGCTTATGAATATGCAGTGAAGTCGGCGGATAGAACTATCGCCGGTATTATTGATGAACTAGAAACGACGGGACAACTGACAAACACCATCGTAATCATCACTTCTAATCACGGTAGTGAATTTAACGAAACCAATACGAACAGCTGGGGAGCAAACAGCAACTACAGCCGTTATCAATTACAAGTTCCGATGGTGATCCATTGGCCTGGAATGCTGGCTGGCGAATTTAATCACAGCACAAGTCACTTGGACCTCTCAGTTACACTGTTGCAAGATATGCTCGGCGTATCTTCCAACCCATATGATTACAGTAGTGGTCGCAACCTATTCGATGAAAGTCGTCGTCGCTGGATCTTGGCGGGCGATACTCGCGAGCTTGCCTTAATTACTAGCTCACAAACCACAGTGATCGATAAGTTTGGCAACTACAAGCTGTATGACAAAAACTACAAACGACTTAGAGATGATGCACCGAAGTTGCCAGTTTTGATGCAAGGTTTAACTGAGTTACAGCGTTTTTATTCTAAAAACGATTAATACCTAGCAATCCATATACTATTCAAACTCCCCTTTTTGGGGAGTTTTTGTTTATTTAAACAACACAAACCACAAATTTGCGCAGTAAACATCCAATCAGTTCAACTAGGGGTTTACAACATTTTCAAAGCCTTATATTATGCGCCTCAACAACGGAGAGATGGCTGAGTGGTTGAAAGCACCGGTCTTGAAAACCGGCATACGTTAATAGCGTATCTAGGGTTCAAATCCCTATCTCTCCGCCACTTTTAGAAAAAGCCCGCTAAGAAATTAGCGGGCTTTTTCGCATCTCCAGACTTAAAAGATTTGTACAAATCACTTATCACTTCTTGAACGCAACTAAGCACTCCGCCACACTCCGAAAGAACCCACAAAAAATTAATGCCCTTTCCTTTCGTTCCAGTGTTGAATCAATTTGATATTTACATCTAGTTGTATCTACTCATCAATAAAGACTTCTTTAGCGGCATTGATAAGCTGCAAATGAATTGGGACGAGGTCAGCATGATTCGTTCGATATCCACCTCCAACGACAGCTGCGACAGGGATACCTCGAGATTTCACTGTTTGCATTAAAAATCTATCACGTTCTAAAATCCCTTGCGTCGACACATCAAAATATCCAAGCTCATCGTCTTGATGTATATCGACACCAGCATCGTAGATAACCAAATCAGGGCGATGAAGATTAAGTGCCATATCGACCACTTCTTTAAACGCCATTAAAAAATCCTCATCACCTGTTCCTCGCACCATAGGCACATCGAGGTCAGACTGAGGCTTCCTCGCTGGGAAGTTTTTATCACAGTGGAAAGAAAGCGTGATGATATCTGGCTCATCGTCACATAAAGTTGCTGTTCCATCCCCATGGTGAACATCACTATCAATGATCAATACTTTATCGACATGCTCGACTTCGAGCGCTTGCCTGGCCGCGATCACTAAGTCATTAAATAAACAAAAACCACTGCCAAACTCTTTGTGTGCGTGGTGATACCCACCACTCAAATGAATGGCCACACCGTACTCAAGTGCCTTTTTTGCGGTCAGAGCCGTGCCCGCTGCTGAAGTTAGCGTTCTGGTAATGAGAGACTCACTCCAAGGAAAACCTATTCGGCGCATCTTCGCAGCTGGCATGTTTCCACTAACAAGTAACTCGACGTATTCCTCGTCATGAACACGTTTTACTTCCCCAACAGTTAATGCTTCGGGCTGGAAAAACTGCGTGTGCTCTTTCCAGTTATCTTTCTCCATATGCACCAATACCGATTCATAGAGGTACTGGTATTTCATAATTGGGTAACGATGCCCCTCTGGCAACTCAAGTTGAGAATAAATCGGGTGGTAGATAAATGGCAGCATGAGAAATTCTTAATAACAATGGTAACGAAATAGTATCAACTTAAAGGGTTGAATAAAACGCAATTTAATTGATAATGATTTTCAATATCAATTAGATTTAATATACATATGAATTCTACTTTCTTTGCTATTCTCGGCGCACTGTTTGGCTCTCTTTGTGCCCTATCCCTATTTTCATCTCTTGTTGTTGGTGCGTGGTGGTTGGTTGATTTTATTGTGCTTAACTAACACAATGACTTTCAACTGAAATCAAAAAAACATAGGTGTTTGTATGAGTCAAACCGTCTTTATTACCGGAGCAAATCGCGGCATTGGCCTTAGCTTAACTGAGCTGTACCTGAAGCAAGGCCACCAAGTACATGCTACTAGCCGTTCCTTAGAGAACAGTTCAGAACTACAAACTCTAGCCTCACAATTCAGTAATCTGGTTTTGCACGAACTGGATGTCACTCACTACGAACAAGTCGCTAAGCTTGCCGATAAACTCCCTGCCATCGACTTACTCATCAATAATGCAGGATATTACGGCCCCAAGGGATATGGCTTTGGAAACACTGACGTAGAAGAATGGCGTAAAGCCTTCGAAGTAAACACCATTGCACCGTTAAAACTGGTTGAGCACTGTTACCCTCGCTTACAACAAGGCAAGATAAAAAAGATTGCTTGTATCTCATCAAAAGTGGGGAGCATGACCGAAAATACGTCCGGTGGCGGTTATATTTATCGCTCATCGAAAGCGGCGCTTAACTCGGTTGTGAAAAGCTTAAGTAATGATTTAACACCTGAAGGATTTACCGTTTTAGCGCTTCACCCTGGTTGGGTAAAAACGGAGATGGGCGGGCCAAATGCTTTGATAGATACGCAAACCTCCGCGCAAGGCCTAGCGAACGTGATAGAGCTGAGCACACCGCAGCTTTCAGGTCGATTTATTAACTACGATGGTACTGAGTTACCTTGGTAGCAGCATTAAGACACAACCATCACTAAACCAAATACCATCAAAGCCAGGCTTCATAATCGTGACTTGGTTGGCAAACATAATGTTCATCAGTGATCCACCAGCATAATTCGCGCAATCTAACTTGAATTTATCTACATCCAATCCAGACTTAGGAAAAAGTAGAACAAATAAGGAGAAAGCTCGATGGCAGCAGATAGGGATTTGGTTAATTTTAGCGAAGAGCACGAACTAAATTACTGCTTGAGAAGTGCTGGTAAACGCCAAACTCAAGCGAATCGAGATACATTAGTTGACTTGGGCAACCAGGTGAAAGAGGTACTGGACAAACGCGTGTTAACTCAAGGTGAAGTAAGAGGCGCGATCCAAAACCACGGTGACCTGTTCGAGTAATCTATTTTCAAGCATGCGCGGTGTTTAATTACGCCGCGCTTGTCCTATGCCTACTTACCTTTGGTTGAACGAGATTTAGTCGCGCCACCATTCTTTGAATAACTGCGCTTTTTACGTTTAAACGCAGGACGTTCCACCTTGGGTAGATGACGTAACGAATCAGGGATAGGCCCTGCTTTTACTTGTGCCATCAAGCTATCAATGCGTTGTTCCAGTGCTTGCATGAACGGCTGATATGCTTGATTTCTCTCTGCCATACCTTGTAACTGGTGCTCCCAATGAGCCGTCATATCAGGGTATGTTGAATCTTCTGGCAAGGCATGAATGAGACCTCTTCCCGCAGGAGAACTGAGAATTGACTTACCTTGACGCGTAAGCAGTTGGCGTTTGAACAGCGTGTCCAAAATACCAGCGCGAGTCGCTTCCGTGCCTAGCCCATCAGTGTCACGAAGGATTTTTTTCAGTTCTTTATCCGCAACATAACGGGCGATCCCGGTCATCGCTTGCAACAGCGATGCCTCGGTAAAATGCTTTGGTGGCTCGGTTTTTCGGTCTTTTATTTCCCCTTCACGACAAGTTAACACGGTGCCTTCGGGTAGCGGTGGCACGGCATCAATACCTTCATCTTCCTTGTCAGTTTTGCCCATTAGCGCTTTCCAACCCGGCGAAACTAACTGACGACCTTTCGCGACAAACGTACCACTAGCGATATCGAAAACCAATTTCGCTTCTGCGTAAACCGCCGCCGGATAGAACTGCATGAGGTACTGGCGCGCAATCAATTGATACACTTTCATCTCATTGCCGGAAAGCGCATTCACATTAGCTTGCTTCGGTGTAGGGATAATCGCATGGTGTGCATCCACTTTTTTATCGTTCCAGGCTTTGGACTTTAATGTTAAGTCTGCTCCCTGAACGGCAACTTGCAACTCTTTTGCGTTATTCGCAATAGCAGTTGTCACCGTCCCTGCTTGTGAGTAGTGTTCCATCGGCAAATAGCGACAATCTGAACGCGGGTAAGTGATCAGCTTGTGCTTTTCATACAATGCCTGACAAGTATCTAGTACTTGTTGCGCACTCATACCATAGCGCTTCGCGGCATCGATCTGTAAAGCAGATAACGAATAAGGTAATGGTGCTGATTGCTTGGTTTGCTTTTGTTCCGACTCTGTCACTTTTGCGGGTTGATTTGCAATACGGTTTGCAACATTTTCTACCAACTTACGGTTTAATACTCGACCTTCTTCGTCCTGCCAAGGCTTGCATGCCTCACTTGGCTTCCAACGAGCACGAATATCAAAAGTACCATTGGCATCTTGATATGGGATCAGAGCATGTAGGGTAAAATAGTCCTTCGGGACAAAGTTTTCGATTTCTTCATCACGACGCACCACTAAGCCAAGAACTGGCGTTTGCACTCGCCCTACCGAGAGAACACCTTGATACCCTGCTTTTTGACCAAGCAAGGTATAAGCACGAGACATGTTCATACCATACAGCCAATCAGCCCGAGAGCGGGCCAATGCAGAAACTGAAAGTGGGATAAACTCGCGATTACTGCGCATAGAACTGAGTGCGCGTTTAACCGCAGGTAAGTTCAAGTCGGAAATCAGCAAACGCTGTGTGGATTCCTTCTTGGTTTTAGATAACTTGCAATAGTCCAGAACTTCATCAACTAACAGCTGACCCTCTCGATCTGGGTCTCCTGCATGAATGACTTCGTTAGCTTCTTTGAGCAATTTACGAATCACTGTTAATTGCTTACTTGCGCTTTTCCTCGGTCTGAGCTGCCATTGCTGCGGAACAATTGGTAAATCTGCCATATTCCACTTCTTATAACGCTCATCGTAAGCGTCAGGTTCGACTTGTTCGAGCAAATGGCCGATACACCAAGTAACGATATCCCCGTTCCCACAGCGGATGAATCCTTGATCTTTCTTTTGAGGGTTTGGCAGTGCAGCGGCAATCGCACGGCCTAAGCTTGGTTTTTCAGCAATAAACAGACGAGACATAACGTTTTGGAAATAAATATAATTAGGGCCACATTATCGAATGTAGCCCTAATAAATCAAGAAAAACTGTATAAATAAACAGTCAGTTTATTTAAGTTTTTAGTTATAGGAATTCAACAAACTGAGAAAGGTCACGCTCAGGAACTTTCATCGGTGTACAACCAGGCGTGCCTAAGTACAAGAAACCAACAATCTCATCGTCACCCTCTAAACCAAATGCTTGATGAACTTCTGGATGGAACATCCACTTACCTGAGCGCCAAAACCCTTGAAAGCCTTGCGCTACAGCTGCCATTTGCATCGCTTGTACAGCGCATCCCGCAGATAAGTGTTGCTCTAGTGCTGGTACTTTCTCATGTTCTGTTACTTTAGCAATCACCGTGATCACCATTGGTGCGCGAAATGGGGCATTCTTTACCTTTTCGACCACCGCTTCATCACTATTTTCAGCTTCTGCCGCTTTTACCAATATATCTGACAGTTTTTTCAAACCATCGCCCTGTGCGATAACGAAACGCCAAGGGGTTAATCCCGCATGGTCAGGCGCACGAAGGCCAGCACGAATGATGTTCTCAAGTGCTTTACCTTCTGGTGCAGGCGCGGATAACTTCGCGATAGATCGGCGATTGAGCAAAAGATCGAGAGCGTCCATGAAAGAATCCTTATTGAATATCGTTGTTATTTTGTTTACGCCACTTTAGCACAATCTGCTCCTGCGAATAACAACCGGTTTTCTGTGGGCTTGATAACGTGCTTCACTTAACATCAATCTGGGTTTAATGTTAATTTATTCGCGAAATGAATAAGTTGAACATAGGCAGGTTGATGAACAAGGACAAACAAAACAGCATTTACGAAAAGATCGTTAATGACGAAGATGCCCGTGCCTGTAAGGCGATTCCTGAATCAGCTTGTCATCAAGTTCCCGGCAACTTTCTTAAAATCATTCTCGCTCAGTTTTTAACGAAAGTCGGCGATGCGTTAATCAATCCTAAAGTCACGTTGCCGTGGATACTACAAAGTCTCGGGGCTCCGGTTTACTTAATTGGTTGGCTGGTTCCTATTCGTGAGTCAGGATCCCTTATCCCACAACTTAGCATCGCGCACTACATCCGACGCATTCCAGTAAGAAAATGGGTCTGGGTAATTGGCAGCATCTTGCAGGCTCTTTCCATATTTGCAATCGGATTGGTCGCATTAACTCTAACAGGAGCAGCTGCGGGTTATGGTGTGATTGCATGTCTTGTGATCTTCAGCCTCTCACGCGGTTTAAATTCCGTCGCATCAAAAGATGTATTGGGCAAAACCATCCCTAAAAACCAACGAGGTCAAGTCAACGGCTGGTCTTCAAGCGCTGCTGGCCTGGTTACGCTGCTTTTCGCTAGCCTTCTGGCACTAGCCTGGTTATGGGACGTAGAGCCGACAGAGCGCTTTTACGGTCTGAGTTTAGGCTTAGCGGGCGTCATATGGCTCATCGCGGCATTCGTATATGCGCGAATTAATGAGTATGCCGGTGAGGTAGATGGTGGTCGAAATGGCGTCCTCGAAGCATTTAAACAACTCGCGTTACTTAAGACAGACGTGACCTTTCGTCGATTCGTTATCACGCGGACACTATTTTTATGTTCTGCGCTGAGTGCACCGTACTACGTTGTGCTGGCACAGCAATCTCTGGGTGGACAGCTCTGGGTGCTAGCTCTCTTTATGTTTGCGAGTGGCTTAGCCTCCTTTGTGTCAGGTCCTTTCTGGGGAAGAATGTCCGATCGCTCCAGCCGCAGTGTGATGGTCATAGGCGCAATGATGAGCGCGCTACTTGGTGTTGTGTTATTTGTTTACGATACATGGGTCACCGCTAGCCAAAGCTTCCTATTCGTGATTCCTCTGCTTTACTTTTGTGTTTGTATTGCCCACGACGGAATACGAGTCGGACGAAAAACCTATTTAGTTGATATCGCAGAAGGTGACAAACGGACGAGCTATGTAGCCGTGAGTAACACAGTGGTTGGGATAATGCTGCTTCTAATGAGCTCTCTTGGTGTTATGTCGAACTTCTTGAGCCTTTCAGCTGTGGTGTTAGTGTTCTCTTTTATTACTTTTGCTGGCGTGGTAATGGCCAAACAACTGCCAGATATCAGTGACTAGTTCTATACAAAAAAGCTGCGCTCAAAGCGCAGCTTTTATGGTAAATACACATTAAAAGGCTAGAGTTTTACCGCCAATTTAACACCTTGACGAATCGCACGCACAGCATCAAGTTCACCCGCATGGTCAGCTCCGCCAATGATATGAATCTTCTCTCCAAGTTCAGACCATTTATCTTCAAACGGACGTACAGACTCTTGTCCAGCACAAATGATCACTTTGTCTGCATTAAGTACCTGCGCGCTTCCGTCTACATGAATGTGCAAACCTTGATCATCAATTTTATCGTAAGACACGCCACCGACTAAATGTACGCCCCGTTTTTCAAGGGTACGTTTATGGATCCAACCTGTCGTTTTACCCGGACCTTTACCTACACGACCTTTACGACGCTGAAGTACCCAGACTTCTTTATCGCTGACTGCATCAGGGTAAGGATATAAACCACCCGGCTGAGACATCTCCTTGTCGATTCCCCATTCATGCAACCAGTCATCCAACGTTTGTCCAACTGGCTCTGTGAGCATGGTCGCGACATCTACGCCAATGCCACCAGCACCAACGATAGCCACTTTCTCACCGACTGGCGTTTTGTCTCGAATGAGAGTTTGATAGTCGACGACTTTCTCTGGGTTATCAATTCCATCAATATTGACTTTACGTGGCTCAACACCCGATGCCATCACTATCTCATCGTATTCTGTGAGTAAGTCATAGTTCGCTTCCGTCGATAAGTGCAGATTCACGCCTGTTTCATCAATACGGTTAGCGAAATATCGTATCGTCTCTCGAAACTCTTCCTTACCAGGGATCTGCATCGCAAGACGGAACTGACCACCGATGCGGTCGTTCTTTTCGAACAAATCAACCTTATGGCCACGTTCAGCCAGTGTGGTCGCACAAGCCAAGCCCGCAGGTCCAGCACCAACAACTGCAATGTTTTTCTTTTTAAAGGCTGGTTCAACAACAATTTCGGTTTCATAGCACGCTAGAGGGTTCACTAAGCAACTGGCGCGCTTACCTTTAAACACGTTATCTAGACACGCCTGATTACAACCAATACACGTATTAATAAGCTGCGCTTTTTCCTGTTCGGCTTTAGCAACAAAGTAAGGATCGGCCAAGAATGGGCGCGCCATCGAAACCATGTCGGCATGACCGGAAGATAAAATACGTTCTGCTTCATCTGGCGTATTTATACGGTTGCAAGTGATAATAGGAACCGAAACGTGAGGTTTAACTTTTTCCGTAACCCATGTAAACGCACCGCGTGGTACTTGAGTCGCAATAGTCGGAATTCGAGCCTCATGCCAACCGATACCCGTATTAATAATCGTGACGCCAGCCTCTTCAAGTGCTTTCGCCAATTCGATAACGTCTTCAAAAGTGCTGCCCTGCTCGACAAGATCCAGCATAGAAAGACGGAAGATGATGATGAACTTGTCACCTACCGCCTTGCGTACCGCTTTAACAATTTCTAGCGGAAAACGCATACGTTTTTTATAGCTGCCACCCCATTCGTCGTAACGCATATTAGTACGTTTACATAAGAATTGGTTTATCAAGTAACCTTCCGAGCCCATTAACTCGACGCCATCATAACCAGCAAGCTGTGCTAACTCCGCACTATTAGCAAACGCGTCGATGGTTTTCTTTATCTGGCGGTCGCTCATTTCACTCGGAGCAAACTTTGCAATTGGCGCTTTAATGCCAGATGCACTTTGCGAGAATGGATGCATTGCATAACGCCCAGCATGGAGAATTTGCAACGCAATTTTACCACCGTGCTTGTGCACCGCTTCTGTCACAACTTTATGGGCTTTAGCATGTTTTGGCTTGCTGAATTCAGCACTCAACGGGTGTAAACGACCGCGTAAGTTAGGAGAAAAACCTCCGGTTACAATCAGTCCGACACCGCCTTTCGCGCGTTCTTCATAAAAAGCCGCGAGCTTCTGTAATCCTTCTTTGTGCTCTTCTAAGCCCGTGTGCATTGATCCCATCAGAACTCGGTTTCGTAATTGTGTGAAACCGAGGTCCAGTGGCTTTAATAGGTTTGGGTACATGGCAGACATCACTTAACATCCATTGTTATTATCATGGTCTGACCAGATTAAGCCTGCTCAACCAAAAAATCAAACAAGCGTTTACATTTTTGTAACACCGATCAATCTCGTGTGAAAATATGCCAATTGTTGAGTGGTCGTGATAAGCTAAAAAAATGTTATCTTTTGAGATCTTAGAGATAAGAACCCATACTTTGTTAGACTCGGCGTAACTATCTCGTTATGGAGACAAGATGAAAAAACTCTTCAAATTTATTGGTTTGATATTTAAAGGGATATGGAAAAGTATCACTTTCATCAGACTCGCACTGGCAAACCTAATTTTCTTGCTGATGATTGCCGTTTTCTACTTTGCCTTTACTTATACCGGAGACGGTCAACCTGTCGTCGAAAAAGAATCGGCATTGGTGATGAACCTTTCAGGCCCAATTGTCGAACAAAAACGTTATGTAAACCCAATGGACTCTTTTGCTGGTTCCCTTTTGGGTAATGAGCTACCGAAAGAAAACGTCCTTTTCGATATCGTTGATACTATTCGCTACGCGAAAGACGATCCTAAAGTGTCTGGATTAGTGCTAGCACTACGAGACATGCCAGAAACAAATCTCACGAAACTACGTTACATCGCGAAAGCGTTGAACGAATTTAAAGCGTCAGGCAAACCCGTTTACGCCGTAGGTGATTTCTACAACCAAAGCCAATATTACTTGGCAAGTTACGCTGACAAAGTTTATCTGGCACCTGATGGTGGTGTATTGATTAAAGGTTACAGCGCTTACTCAATGTACTACAAAACGTTACTTGAAAAGCTTGACGTTTCTACTCATGTTTTTCGCGTAGGTACTTATAAATCCGCTATCGAACCTTTTATTCGTGATGACATGTCCGATGCGGCGAAAGAGTCAGCAACACGTTGGGTTACTCAATTGTGGAGTGCTTTTGTTGATGACGTAACAACAAACCGAAACATTGATGCGAAAGTGCTTAATCCAACCATGGATGAGCTGATTAACGAGATGAAGTCTGTAAATGGCGATATTGCTCAGCTCGCAGTCAAATTGGGGCTAGTGGATGAACTTGCGACACGCCAAGACATTCGCACTCTATTTGCAAAACAGTTTGGCAGTGACGGCAAAGACAGCTACAACGCGATTGGTTACTACGACTACCTTGCAACGATTCGTCCCGATTACACACTACCTCAGCACGACATCGCCGTTGTTCTAGCAAGTGGCGCGATTATGGACGGTCAACAACCTCGCGGAACTGTTGGTGGTGACACAGTCGCAAGCTTGCTGCGTCAAGCACGCAATGATGAAAAAGTGAAAGCGGTCGTATTACGAGTAGATAGTCCAGGAGGCAGTGCCTTTGCTTCTGAAGTGATTCGTAACGAAGTAGAAGCTCTGAAGCAAGCAGGTAAGCCGGTTGTTGTATCCATGTCGAGTTTGGCTGCTTCTGGTGGTTATTGGATTTCAATGAGCGCAGACAAAATCGTTGCTCAGCCAACAACCCTGACGGGCTCCATTGGTATATTTAGTGTCATCACCACGTTTGAAAAAGGCTTTAGCAAGTTAGGTATTAACACTGATGGCGTTGGCACATCGCCGTTCTCAGGTGACGGTATTACCACTGGCCTTTCTGAGGGCGCGTCTCAAGTGTTCCAATTAGGTATCGAACACGGTTACAAGCGCTTTATTTCTCTAGTTGGCGAGAATCGCGATATGTCTCTAGAGGAAGTTGACAAGGTTGCTCAAGGTCGAGTTTGGACTGGCCAAGATGCACTATCCTTTGGTCTTGTCGATCAAATGGGTGACTTTGATGATGCTGTAGAGCTAGCGGCGAAACTAGCGAACGTGACCGATTACGGCATTTACTGGGTAGAAGAGCCTCTTTCACCTACTGAACTATTTCTGCAAGAGTTTATGAAACAGGTGAAAGTCTCTCTAGGTATTGATGCAACAAGCTTGCTACCAAAAAGTCTTCAACCCGTAGCTCAACAATTCGAACAAGACGCAAGCTTGCTCCAAAGCTTCAACGATCCTAAAGGTCAATACGCATTTTGTTTGAACTGCCAAGTGCAGTAGTTTTTCCATCAATATTACAAAGGGCACTTCTACTTGAAGTGCCCTTTTTATTAGGCTTTGCATCTCCTCAGATGACTTTCTGATGCTGTGCGTATAGCCTCGCATCTCAAGGTTATTTAGGTATATAATCCCCGCCTCTGTTCCCCTACACGAAAGAAAAAACGATGACTAGAAAACACATCTACATCGCTTACACCGGTGGTACCATCGGAATGCAAAAATCCGACCACGGCTATGTGCCTGTTGCTGGCTTTATGGAAAAGCAATTAGCAAGCATGCCCGAATTCCATCGTCCTGAAATGCCGGATTACACCATCCACGAATACGACCCTCTGATTGACTCATCAGATATGACACCTGCTGACTGGCAGCAGATTGCGAATGATATTCGTGACAACTATGACAAATACGATGGTTTCGTTATCCTACATGGTACTGACACCATGGCGTACACAGCGTCCGCATTGTCTTTCATGCTTGAAAACCTTGGTAAGCCAGTGATTGTAACGGGTTCACAAATCCCTCTCGCAGAGCTGCGTTCTGACGGCCAAGCAAACCTATTAAACGCGCTACATATTGCGGCAAACTACCCGATCAACGAAGTAACTTTGTTCTTCAATAATCAATTGATGCGTGGTAACCGCAGCACAAAATCTCATGCAGACGGTTTTAATGCCTTTACTTCACCAAACCTTCCTCCACTATTGGAAGCTGGGATCAATATTCAAGTTAGCAACAGCGTAACCGTTGGTGCACAACCAGAAGGTGAGTTTAAGGTTCACAACATCACGCCACAACCAATCGGTGTGATCACCATGTACCCTGGTATTTCACACGAAGTTATCCGCAACACGCTTCGTCAGCCCGTGAATGCGATGATTCTTCTGACTTTTGGTGTCGGCAATGCTCCTCAGAACCCTGAGCTGCTTGGTCACCTGAAAGAAGCCTCTGAGCGCGGCGTTATTGTTGTCAACCTGACTCAGTGTTTGGCGGGTAAAGTGAATATGGGCGGATATGCCACAGGTTGTGCGCTCGCAGACTCTGGTGTTATCAGTGGCTTTGACATGACGCCCGAAGCGGCGCTGGCAAAACTACACTACCTTCTAAGCCAAAACCTTTCTTACGAAGAAGTAAAAGAGAGAATGCAACAAGTACTGCGTGGTGAAATGAGCCTGTAAGTTCAAGCTTTCTACGATCTAAAAAGCCCAATACAATTTGGGCTTTTTTCTTTCAAAATCAAAATAATAAAATTTTGAGAAATAAGGCGTAAGGATTAATCAATGTTCGGATTGACACGAACAATATCGCTCTCTTCTCCGCTGAATTGTTTTTTAAGCTCTTGTTTTGATTTAAAACTGATTTCACCACCGGCTGCAACCGTCATATGCTGCGCATCAGTATTATGTTTTGATTGATACAACATCACAGCTTGCATACACGAATCTCGCTGCTCTTTAGAAAGTGTTGTACCCTCAGGCCATCTTCCCGTTTCTACTGCATAGACTAAGCGATCATAAACTTCTGGAGTCATCGCTTGTAATAGTTGTTCTGCGTCCATAGTGTACCTTCTTATTACATTCTATTTACAGAACATAACGGGTTAAGAAACTGAGTCAAGAATACGAAAATGAATTGGTGTAACGGATCACAAGCAAAGCCATGAAAAGAACAAACTGGTTACTTCTCAGCCTCGCATGTTTTGTGCTATCGGGCTGTTTTGAAGGTAACGTGACAACCGAAGAGTTGTGCCAAAAAACACCAGAGCTGCGTTGCGAGCAGCTCAATATGGATGACGGCCAATGTCGAATTCCAAGAACAAATTTGGTTTGGCATCGGTTTGAGCAATTGAAAAACCCATCGGAAGCCAACCAAATCATCGAATACGGTCTGGTCGCTGAATATAGGAAATGTTTAGAACTCGCCTCCCAGATCACCCCTATTGATCAAAGTGCTCTCAAAAGACAACGCTTTAATGCATTGATACACAGTATTGATGAGCTAGAGCGCATTGTAAACGAATTAAAAGGCTCAGAAGACCCGGCTACTTTGTATTTCTTATGGTCTCAAACGGGAGATACTCAAGCTCGTCGCGCATTTTTACAAATGGAAGGGTCTCCCCAATTAAATAATGCTGAGATGCAATATGCATTAGCCACTTTTTATACCAACCGAGATACCAAGAAAACCCTGGAGCTTCTTAATAACGCGTTGTCTTTATCTGATGAAGACAACATCAATCCGGTCATTCTCAAGTCAATGGCAAGTATTCATCAAGGGCTTGGAGACAAAGAGCAAGCGTATCTATGGGCAATGGTCGCGAAGAGATTCGACGTACCGCTTGCTGATGAAAAGCAGCTCCAACGTATGTTCAATTTCAGTCATCCAGAGCGATATAAGCAGTTGGATGAATTAGCCGAATCGGTGGCGAAAGCCATAGAGAAAGGTATCTATTCCCCAGCAATGATACCCAGTGAGATATAAACGAAAAACTCTCGCAATGAGCGGGAGTTTTTATTTAAGTCGAGCGACACTCAGATCACCGTTGAGCATGAATCATCCTGAAAGGATAAAACATCTCGAGCACAATTTTGTCGTTATTATTCTGATTTGTTGAAAATTAACGACACAGAATTAACACAAAAACGCTCTCCTGTGGTCTGTGGGCCATCTTCAAAAACGTGCCCTAGATGGCTATCACACGTTGCACAACGAATCTCTGTACGTACCATTCCGTGACTTAGATCTTCTAAATAGCGCACCGCTTGATCGTTGATAGGCGCATCAAAACTTGGCCATCCGCAGCCAGAGTCATACTTGTTATCAGAGACAAAGAGAGGGGCATTACAACAAGTACAAGCATAAACACCAGTTTCCTTATTATGCAGTAGCTTACCGCTGAAAGGAGGCTCTGTACCTTGCTCTCGGCAAACACGGAACTCTTCATCAGACAGTTGCTCACGCCACTGTTCATCTGACTTCGTCACTTTTTTCCCGCTTTGTTCCACGACTTTCGGCTCCTTATTTACTGTTCTTGGTATTGACTTTTTTAGCAAAAAACTTGCTTCTCTTAACAGTTGTAGCACATACTTTCTCACCAGGACACCATGCGTAATTAATTTGATAAGAGCACTTATCTCACCAGTTATATTACGCCAACTGGGCTACAGAAGAATCAGTTAAAAGTTTAAAAAACGTACATTTGCAAAGAATTGTTAAAAAAAGCGTCGCTTTTTTTTGACTTTAAACAAGTTAAGTCCGATTATCACTTGCAGATGTTTACTGGATTCTGTAATTTTACTACCAGTTATCTTTAATCAGAAATTAAGTTGTGGAGCAACTATAATGACTATCAAAGTAGGTATTAACGGTTTTGGCCGTATCGGTCGTTTCGTATTCCGTGCAGCGCAAGAGCGCAACGACATCGAAGTAGTAGGTATTAACGACCTTATCGATGTAGATTACATGGCATACATGCTTAAGTATGACTCAACTCACGGCCGTTTCAACGGTACTGTTGAAGTTGAAGGCGGTAACCTAATCGTTAACGGTAAAACTGTACGTGTTACTGCAGAGCGCAACCCTGAAGACCTAAAATGGGACGAAATCGGTGTTGACGTTGTAGCTGAAGCAACTGGTCTTTTCCTAACTGACGAGACTGCACGTAAGCACATCACTGCTGGCGCGAAAAAAGTTGTACTAACTGGTCCTTCTAAAGACGCTACTCCAATGTTCGTTAACGGCGTAAACTTCGACACTTACGCTGGTCAAGACATCGTTTCTAACGCTTCTTGTACTACTAACTGTCTAGCGCCTATCGCTAAAGTTCTTAACGACAAGTTCGGTATCGAATCTGGTCTTATGACTACAGTTCACGCAACTACAGCAACTCAAAAAACTGTAGATGGTCCTTCTGCTAAAGACTGGCGCGGTGGTCGTGGTGCTTCTCAAAACATCATCCCATCTTCAACTGGTGCTGCTAAAGCTGTAGGCGTTGTACTTCCAGAAGTAAACGGCAAACTAACTGGTATGGCTTTCCGTGTACCAACTGCTAACGTTTCTGTAGTTGACCTAACTGTTAACCTAGTTAACGGTGCTTCTTACGAAGACATCTGTAAAGCGATGAAAGAAGCTTCTGAAGGCGAACTAAAAGGCGTTCTAGGCTACACTGAAGATGCAGTTGTATCTCAAGACTTCATCGGCGAAGTTTGCACTTCAGTATTCGATGCTAAAGCTGGTATCGCGCTAACTGACAAATTCGTTAAAGTTGTATCTTGGTACGACAACGAAATCGGTTACTCAAACAAAGTTCTAGACCTAATCGCTCACATCTCTAAGTAATTAGAAAGTTAGCAATTAGCGAATAACTTCGTTAAAGAAAAGGCGGCTCTAGAGTCGCCTTTTTTGTATCTGGAATTTGAGAGAATGCAGGCTCGATGTTGCATTTAATGTGCGAAGCGCGTCTAAAAGCTCTCCCCCAGCGATAGGAAACTACACATGGATTTAAAAACTCTCCCAGCCCTAACGGTGCTATCTGATAACGTCACTATCGTTGAAGTTGATCAGATAAAAATCGTCCGCGTGATTCATGACAAAGCAACGGCAGGCATCTCGCTACACGGTGGTCATGTCGTGTCGTTCACGCCTGAAGGTCAAGAAGATCTGATCTGGATGAGCGAAAAAGCTGTCTTCGATGGTAAAGCTGCTCTTCGCGGTGGTATTCCGATTTGTTGGCCTTGGTTTGGGCGTATTGCTGCTCCAGCTCACGGCTTTGCCCGCACCGCAGAATGGGAGTTGGTTGAACATCGTGAGAACCATAACGGTGTGATTGTTGAACTTGCTCTGTTCCCGACAGAAGAAATCCACGATATTTGGCCCCATATGTTTGACGCTCGTTTGGTGATTGAAGTGGGCGATGAGCTAAAAGTGACGCTCAAAGTCATGAACATCGATGACGAGGCTTGGACCTTCTCTGGCGCATTACATACTTACCTAAACGTTGGAGACATTAAGCAAGCACAAACGACAGGCATGGGTGCCGAGTACATTGATAGCTTGAAAGCTGATGCGGTATGCCAAGGTGGTAATGTTCTACAACTAACTGACACCATTGATCGCGTTTACACGCAACCAGAAGCGAAAATTTTGGTAAAAGACCCGGTATTGGATCGTACGCTAAACGTACACAACCAAGGCCACAACTCTGCAGTATTATGGAACCCTTGGGCAGAAGGTGCGCAAAGCATGGGTGACATGGCTGACGATGGTTATCAAACCATGTTGTGTGTGGAGTCTGCTGTTCATGCACCAAGTATTGAGCAAGGTCAAACGCTCCAACCAGGTGAGACACATGAACTTGTCACTGTCATTTCAGCGCAGTAAGAATCACCATATAAAGGCCGGGGATACCCGGCCTTTTTTTTGTAATAAAAGCTCTGCTTAGATGGTCCTATCTTTACTAACTTATTGGTTACTGGTCACTTTTGACGGTTTCATTAATAAATATCAAAAAAATTGATCATATAAACCGATAGCATACCGATACAAAACTCATAAATAATAAAAATATCAGGAATTAGTCTATGTTAGAGAGATACCGAAATCAAAGTGTCGGATTCCAGTTGAAACTGGTGATCACTTTGTGTCTATTCATTGCTTTCAGCAGTATTGCAGCGCTTGTTTACCGCAACGCTTCCGATGTTCTATTGGAAAGCACACTGAAAGAACACCAATCTAAAGTAGAATCAATGGCAAAAACCATTGCTGGCCAATTCGATGCTTACCTGCACACCGCTAAAGTCCTCGAATCTACTTTTCGCAATGGCTACCTTGCCGGTGTCTATGTCGAAAATTACACGGTTGACTTCATGGGACATGAAGTACCAAACATCACTCAATACAGTGAAAGCTTAATTAATGACACCAAGTTGGTCGACAGTTTCACTCGTGATACCGGCGCTATAGCAACGCTATTCGCACCATTGGGTGACGACTTTATTCGGGTGTCCACCTCCCTAAAAGATCCACAAGGTCAACGAGCGGTCGGAACCACGCTAGGCATCAACCATCCTGGTTATCAGCAACTTAAAGCAGGACAACCGTATTACGCTCAAATTAAATTGTATGGCGAGCGCTACATTACCTACTATGCCCCAATCAAAGATGCGACAGGAAAGGTAGCAGGCCTATCGTTTATTGGCTTACCAGTAGACCAAGCGACACAAACCTTGTTCGATGCACTCGAAGAGATAAAATGGGGCGACACTGGTTACACCATTATCGTTGATAACGACGACAACAATCTTGGTAAATACCTACTTCATCCAGCAAAAAGCGGCTCAGATTCGTCAATACTAGAAGTCGCCGACTACAATGGTCACAAGCCTTTTGGCCAGATTTTCGAACAATCTAGTGGATTAATTCGCTACCCTTTCGAGTACCAAGGTAACGTAGGCGAAAAGTATCTTGTCTACACAGAGGTTCCAGGTTGGAACTGGAAACTGCTAGGTGGTACGTTTATCAAAGAAGTAACAAAAGGTAGCGACACGCTTCTCACACTCATTGCCATCATTTCTTCGGTAGCGGCAATCATTACTTTTGTTGTACTGACACTTTTCTTGAATCGCAGCTTACAACCTCTCACGACTCTAAACTCATACATGACTCGCTTAGCGGGCGGCGAAGTCAGCTTGAACATTCCAGCGTCTCGTAAAGCATCAAAGAATGAAATTACGAACCTGAGCTCGGGTGTCGCCAGTATGGCAAGTCAGCTCAATGAACTCGTTGGTAAGATCCGTTCAACAAGCGACTTAGTGGAGAGCAACTCCACCAGCGTTGCCAACGATGCACATAGCAATTTGACCCAAGCCGACCGACAACAACAAGAAGTCGAGCAAGTTGTGACAGCGATTGAAGAAATGGCCTCTTCCGCTCAATCTGTCGCACAACAAGTCGAAAGCATTGCGGAAAACGTACGCTCAGCAAATACTGATAGTCAATCTGGTCTCGCGATTGTTGAAGGCGTATGTATCGACGTTGCTCAACTTAACGATCAATTGGATCAATCAGCAACGGCTATCGAGCAAGTAAATCGCGATAGCGAGAGTATTCAAACCGTCACTAAAATGATTGATGAAATTGCTGAGCAAACCAATTTACTTGCCTTGAATGCCGCCATTGAAGCAGCACGAGCAGGTGAGCAAGGCCGTGGCTTCGCAGTTGTAGCAGATGAAGTGCGCACACTTGCGCACCGAACCCAAAGCTCAGTTCAAGATGTCGTGGAAATTATCGAGAAACTAAAAGGGTCGACTCATAATGCAGTTAATATGATGACAGACAGCCAACGCAGTGCAAACCAGGTCTTGGACAAAGCACAAGACGCGGGCACAGCATTAGAAGCCATCGCAGTACAAGTGCAGTCGATAGCCTCTCAAGCCGACGCCATTGCAGCGACTTCAGAAGAACAAGCTCAAGTTTCACAAGAAATTGCAGCAAATGCCCATTCTATCAGTGAACTTAACCGAGAAAGCCGCAACACGAGCGCAAAAACCTCGCAAAGTGCCATTGAACTTCAACAACAAGCACGAAACTTGAAAGAGCAAGTCGACTTCTTCCACTAATACTTAATAAGAGCCGACCCAGTCGGCTCTTTTTGTTTCACTTGAGACCATGCTTTTTGATAGAATTTGCCGCCCTACTTTCTGTTCGAGATCGTCATGAACTATCAATGCCCTCTATGCCACCAAGCTCTAGCGTTAAATGAAAAAACGTTTAAGTGCGAAAACAATCATCAGTTTGACTTAGCAAAAGAAGGCTACGTTAACTTGATGCCAGCGCACCACAAACGTTCTAAAGATCCTGGTGACAACAAAGAGATGATGCAAGCTCGTCGTCGATTCCTTGAAGGAGATTACTACAACCCAATGCGCCAAGAAGTGGCGCAGCTGTGTGCAACATACACTGAGGGGAGCACCCATCAATTATTAGATATTGGTTGTGGTGAAGGTTACTACACAGATCAAGTACAAAAGACGATAGAAACACAAGCGAACCATGCCACGATTTATGGCTTAGACATTTCCAAAGTTGCCATTCGTTACGCGGCGAAGCGTTACACGCACTGCAACTTTAGTGTGGCTTCTAGTCACCGACTTCCCTTCGCAAATGAATCCTTAGATGCCATTTTGCGCATTTATGCCCCGTGTAAAGCTGAGGAGCTGCAGCGCGTTGTAAAAAACGACGGCGTTGTTGTCACGGTTACTCCTGCTAGCCGCCACTTATACCAACTGCGTGAGCGCATTTATCAAGAAGTTCGTCTTCACAATGAAGAACCAGAACATATTGCAGGGTTTGAATTAGAGCACCAGCAGCATCTTAACTATGTTATGGACTTGAAAAACGGAGCCGCAATCGATTTATTGCAAATGACGCCATTCGCATGGAAAGCAACCGATGCTCTTCGTGAAGAGTTGAAATCCGCTACACTTTTCCAATGTGAGGCTGATTTTATGTTGCGTGTATATCGCAAAAAAACACTCAATTAATAAGTCAAAAAAAACAACAAACGCAAATAGTTATCATTTATATTGATTCATTGCTCAGCCTCCATTAATATCATCCGGACATTTTTGGAGGCTTTTCAATGCGCTTTTCTACTTTGAGCTTGCTCTTTGCAGGCTTACTTACTGGTTGCTCTTCATATACGCACACCAACTCTCACGCAACCTCAGCGGAAGTCACTAGTTTTTACGACTACCAACTATACACCCCTTCTGGCGAGCACATCGCTCTAAGCAAACTGCCAATTGAGCTGCAACAAGCAGATGTCATTCTTATTGGTGAATGGCACACACACGCCGGCGTTCATCGCTTTCAAACCGATATGCTCAAACAACTTACGTCCTACGACCGCTCACTCGCGTTATCTATGGAACAATTTACCCGCGACAAACAACCTGTTGTTGACGCTTACCTACGTGGGGAGATCGGCGAACAGTACTTAATGAAACAAGCCAACGCTTGGCCCAATTATGAAAGCGACTATCGCCCTCTCGTGGAGTTTGCTAAGCAGAAAAATCTCCCGGTCATTGCAGCAAATGCCCCAAAGAGCATTGTCCGATGCATTGGTCGACAAGGGCTAGATTACATTAACAAGCTCGATGATGATCAGCGGATGTTCATTGCACAAGCCATCAACACTGGTAGTAGTCCGTACAAAGAAAAGTTCATGGCATCCATGCATCACGGTAAGCCAGAGCAGACGGAAAAACAGTTTGCAGCTCAAGTTACTTGGGATGAAACTATGGCGGAATCTATCGTTAGCTACCTAGACGACAACCCAGGCGCTCAGGTTGTCCATGTTGCAGGCAAGTTTCACACCGAGCAAGGGTTGGGTACGGCAGCATCAATCTTAAGCCGCAACTCGAGCTTAAAAGTGGTTGTAATTAGCCCAACAGATAACGTGCTTTCCGATAATACTGACTATCAGTTAGAGGTTCTCGCACCACCAGTACGGTATGTACAAGATGCTCACCGCATGGCGGCATATCAACATCTAACTAAACGCAATAACGATCTTCAATGTAAGTAGCTGGTCTTCAATTTAAGTTACTACCTTGCGTTGCGTTGCGTTGCATCATCACACCGCTCCGAGTTCATAGGGTGACAACGGTCTGCTTCCTGCTGGTCTATTTTTTGCTAATGATCACCAATAGAAACTAGAAGCGGCAAAAGCAGACCTGTTTTTATCCAAATAGCTTCAGAAATAAACTTTGCCGCCGATAAAAATATAACTGCTTTTTGCCCGCACTCAGTGACCGAGTGTCGATGTTCCAAGGAGTATTCGATGAATCCAGTAGGAAGCACTTCTGTTAATAGCTATGCCAAACAATCTGTCGCCTCTAAACAAGCAAGTATTGCACAAGAAGAAACTAGTGCTTCGCCTCTGAAAGTCGAACACAATAAGGTGACGCTTTCGACCGAGGGCAAAGCGCTACTTGCCGCTCTGCAACAAATCGAGCACGACAGCAAGAAAATAGAAGCAGAAGATAAATCTGTTGGTGAAAAGGTCGAATCTTTCACGCATGGTGCGCTTGGCATGGATCACCCTGATAAAATCGAGAAAGAAGAGGATGGCTCATATTCTGCGGGTCAATACCTGTCTGCGGCACTTACCGTTGGTGGCATCATATTGGCATTAGTCTGATAATCGTCACGACAACAAATCCTATTTGAACCAAACACTTACTGCAGCCCATAATTTAATAAGCCAAAGAACGATATGATGCAAACGTAAGTGAATTCGACCGCTCTTGTGGCCCGATAATACATGCTCGTTTATTGCTCCCTAAACTAGGTTTCTTGTGAAGGCACTGAATGGATAACTTTAGTCCATGCTTTCAACTCCTAAGCGTAATCCAAGCCCACGTTTGTGGGCTTTCTTCTTTCCAAACTAACGAACGTTAGAGAGCGACTCATTTTTTCTGCAAAACCAAACAAAAACGACAATTTGGTTAAACTTTTATTACCGACACAAAACCTTCATAAATCATTGCTTTAATGCCTGCGCTTTCAATAAACAAGGAAAATATAATGAAGCGCTTAGTATCTCCAATCGTTACGGCAGTGGCTGCATCTACCCTCTCTTTCAATGCACTCTCAGCTGAAATCAAAAACGTCATTTTGATGATCGGCGACGGCATGGGTCCTCAACAAGTTGGTTTACTCGAGACCTACGCAAAACACGCACCTAACTCGGTTTACAAAGGCGAAAGCACAGCGTTATACAAACTCGCTCAAGAAGGTGTGATTGGATCATCACTGACCAATCCAGAAGACGCAATTGTCGTCGACTCTGCGTGCTCAGCTACGATGCTAGCGACAGGAATCCCTACCGCTTCTGAAGTCATTGGCATTGATAGCCAAGGCAACCATGTCGAAACTATTTTAGAAAAAGCCAAAAGTAAAGGTAAAGCAACTGGGCTCGTCTCTGATACGCGTATGACCCACGCAACGCCAGCAGCATTTGCCGCTCATCAACCACATCGCTCCCTAGAAAACAGTATTGCGGCGGATATGCTCGAAACAGGCGTAGACGTGATGATGTCTGGTGGACTTCGTCATTGGATTCCAAAGTCGACAAACGACAAGGGAGAGACATACGAGCAGCTTGAAAAGCTCACTGAAGGAAATGTCTACCTAAAATCGAAACGCAAAGACGAACGCAACTTGCTTACTGAGGCGCAAGACCAAGGTTACAACTTGGCTTTCAGCCGCGATATGCTCACACAAGCTAAAGGTGACAAATTACTTGGACTTTTTGCTTACTCGGGCATGAACGATGGTATTGCCTACAGTCAAAGCAAAAACGATCCAAAACGCACGCAGCCATCGCTGAAAGAAATGACCACCAAAGCAATCGACATTCTTTCAAAAGACAAAGACGGTTTTTTCTTGATGGTTGAAGGCGGCCAAATTGACTGGGCTGGCCACAGTAACGATGCAGGTACGATGCTGCATGAAATGCTTAAATTCGATGAAGCGGTAAACTCAGTTTATGAGTGGGCAAAAGGCCGTGATGATACCCTGATCATTGTTACTGCTGACCACGAAACCGGCTCTTTTGGCTTTAGCTACTCATCAGCAAACTTGCCTAAACCACAAAAACGCGACGGCGAAGCATTCAAAAATCAGGATTACGCGCCAAACTTCAACTTTGGTCAGTTCGAGATCCTCGATGGTTTATACAACCAAAAGAAAAGTTACTACGGCATGATCAGTGAATTCCAAGCGCTTGATAAGAAAGAGCAAACTCCAGAGAAGTTTGCGGAAGTCGTGAACGCAAATAGCGATTTTTCGATTACGCCTGAGCAAGCAGAACGCGTATTAGCAAGTAAACCAAATCCATACCGACTCGCTGGACACAAATACTTAAGCGAAGAGAACGTTCCGACAATCAATGACTTTGATGCTTTCTTTCCTTACAACGACCGTGGCAACTTGCTAGCGCGTGAGCATGCAACAAAGCAAAACACAGTATGGGGGACGGGTACTCATACGCATACTCCTGTCAACGTATTTGCTTGGGGACCTGCAGAAACTATCCTTCCGGTATCAAAAATCATGCACCACTCGCAACTAGGCGAGTACTTGAAGCAACAAATTAAATAATCAACTTGCACTTACTTCACAACTCGTGATGTTTCAACGCTCTCGCAAGGGAGCGTTTTTTTATGCATGAAAACAGTTGACGTTTTAAATCGTACACCACAATAATTATGGGTCTTTAATTATATGAATAAAGAAAATGTGCGAAATCTTTGCTAAGCAACCCCAAGACAACTATCAGTTCATCACCCGCTCTATCCGTATTGATGGTCACGCGACCAGTGTAAAACTTGAAGCGAGCTTTTGGACAATTCTTGAGGAAATCGCTAGTGCTCAAAACATGACGGTTCCTAAATTCATAAGCACTGTTTATCAAGAAGCACTCGAATACAATGGTAAAGTGAACAACTTTGCCTCCTTACTTCGATGCGCTTGCCTCACTTACGCCCGCCAACCTCAAGAGACCACTCGTCAAGCACTTGCGCAACTTAACAGTTAATAGCAACCAACCGAGCAATAACCATCCTAGGCTATGCATCCGTATTATAAACCCTTGAGCATCTTCTAATTTGTCGTACTAGAGTACTACCCAGACTCCTTTTGAAATCGCTAACCTGTGCGGACTATCAAGGAGTACCTATGACAAAAATGATTCACACCATGATCCGAGTAAGTGATCTGGACCGCTCTCTACAATTTTACTGTGACGTACTTGAACTAGAAGTCGCTGATCAATACATCTTTGATGGCTTTTCTCTAACCTATCTAGCCAACCAAGAAACTGGCTTTGAATTGGAACTGACGCACAATCACGACCAAAGTGAGCCCTACACTCACGGCTCAGGTTACGGCCACCTTGCCGTCAGCGTGGAGGACATTGAACAAGCCCACAAACGCATTAAATCTCTCGGCATTGAAACTGGTGACATCAAAGCCTTTGACCATCAACAAAAGCATTTAGCAACGTTCTTTTTTGTAACCGACCCTGATGGTTACAAAATTGAGTTCCTGCAACGCCAAGGGCGTTACCTATAACAAAAAGAGTAAACATTATGATTCACTTGACGGCTACCTTTCATGCACAACTGGGAAAAGAACAAGAGTTGAAAGAGGTACTTACCCGAGCGCTTGAACCTACTCGCAATGAAGAAGGTTGCGTTCGTTATCAATTGTTCCAAGATAAAGACAATACATGCCACTTCGTTTTTCAGGAGCAATTTAAAAACCAACAAGCATTTGAGCTTCATGGTAAAACAGAACACTTTGCTCTTTTGATTAGCCAGATCGACAACTTGTTAGAATGCGAGCCGAAACTGGTGTTCTTCGACGAACTGTAACTATAGCGCTAACCGAAGATCAAAAAAGGCACTCTATCTAGAGTGCCTTTCACTAGTTGGGACCTGTGATTAAGCGTCTTGCTTCTCCACCATATGCAAATGCACATCTTGTTGTGGGAAAGGAATCGAAATACCTTCTCGGTCGAAGCGTAGTTTCACCTCTTTTGTCACATCCCAGTATACATCCCAGTAATCATCCGTTTTTACCCAAGGACGCACAATAAAATCTACAGAAGACGTATTTAATGTATGAACTTTGATCATTGGCTCTGGAGTGCGAAGTACCGAAGGGTGAGAGGTAATGATATCAGACAATACTGACTCCGCTTTTAAGAGGTCATCCGCATAGCCAATGCCAAACACCATATCCACGCGGCGAATGCGTTCATGCGTGACGTTCTTAATAACATCTCCCCAGATTTTGCTGTTAGGCACAATAATAATTTGGTTATCAAACGTACGGATTGTGGTGTTCACCAAACTCATATGGCTTACCTTGCCATCCACACCGCCAGCATACACAAAATCACCAACATCAAATGGGCGATAAATAAGCAGCATCATACCCGCCGCGAAGTTGGATAACGTGTCTTGCAACGCGAAACCAATAATCACACCAGCAATACCGAAACCGGTTAGGATTGGCGCTAGGTTCAAACCAAGCTGAGATAAGCCCACCATGATACCGATCACCCACACGAATTTGCCGGACATCGAGATAAAGAAGTCCTGCATCAAGTGGGAAAGTTTTAAGTTTTTCGATGCAACTGCTTTACGGACGACTTTGCGAGTTAACTTAGCTAGTCCGCGAGCGATCAATAAAATCAGCGCAAAAACAAACAACTGGAAGATATGCTGCGGTGCATTCTCGGCAAACCAATCCAGTGCCGAGTTGGACCAGTGACTCAGTATTGACCACACAACTTTGGTATTCAGTAAATCATGGGTGATATTACCCGTCACTTCAAAAATTTGGCGTTTGTATTCAGACGTTTCTAAACCGACTTTATCACCAATTGAAATCAGGTTGCGTAAGCTTTCTGTCGCAATATTTAGCCTTTGTTTAGTAATGAGCTGACTAAGTTGCAACGACGCTTTTTCCGACTCTGGGCTAGACGAAAGTTGGGAGCCAATGATCTCACTTTGCTGACTCAAGTACTCAATTGAAGCAGACAGTAAGCGCATACGTTTATCAATTTTATCTTTTAGTTCCGCTTCTGCGCGCTCGTTTTGGGCCCCTAGCTCCTTCAACCAAGCGAGATTTTGCCAGCTCGAATCGAAGCTCACATCAAGATAACGCTGTAGCTCTCGATAATCATTAACAAGAGCAAGCTTCTCTTCATCCTTAGCCTTATTTAAATCCTCGACGACTTTCTTTATTTTTTCCGATAGATAGTTCGTCGCGTCCTCAGAGTATTGTTCTTGTTTTTTAACTAGCAAGATCAGCTTGTCGCGAGAGATAGTTTCACGTTCAATCGCTGACGCTAACTGGCTTCTTAATTCTTCATTCTTTTGGAATAGTTGCAGTTGAAGGGCATCACGCTCGTCGCCACTCGCTTGCGAGAGGCTTTGGGATAAATCCACAATCTCTCGGTTCAAGTTGTCAATCGAGATTTCGGCAGCAGAAGGCTCTTGGATATCGTCAGTAGCAGTCGCATGAACAGCCATTGGGGAGAACATAATGACGGCAAGTGCGAATAATGTCACCCAAGATGTCAGGCGCAGTTTCTGGGGGAAATGAAACGTCATGTTTACCTCATAGGAAACAATCCTGATCAAAACAATCAGGAATAGAAGTGTAAAGCGTTGAAATCATACTCCTAAGTTTACAACACTAAATAATAAACTGAGCAGCATTTCGTTAGCGAGACGTCAAAGTTGGGAGCCCCAATAGCAAACAAGCCTTTCATTTAATCAATGAAAGGCTTGATTGTATTCGACTAAGAACGGTTGGGATGATTTAAAATATGGTCTTCCCAATCCACCACATCAATCTCGTAAACGACTTTGTTACGGACACTTTCCCCTGCCGCATGCATTGCGGACTTAGAGCCTGTAATCAGCGGATGCCATTCTGGTAAAGGCTGCTTTTCAGCCAACAGACGGTAAGCGCACGTGTGTGGCAGCCAAGTAAAATCGTCGATGTCTTCTCGGGTCAGCTTGGTGCACTCTTCACCCGAAGTGAAACGGTTTGGGTAATCCTTACATGAACACGTTTTACTGTTCAGCCAGCTACAAGCCACATTGGTATAGTAGATTTCATCGGTATCTTCATCCATAAGCTTATGCAAACAACATTTGCCACAACCATCACAGAGAGATTCCCATTCCTCTTCTGTCATCTGCTCTAACGATTTACTTTGCCAAAATGGAGTGCTCATACTTCAGGTCTCACCAAGGGAATTTAGGGGGCGATTTATACTCTTCTCAACGCAAAAGTTCAAGTTTTGAGAAGATCTTGCATCCTTCCCACATAACGGTGGAGATATTCAACTACTTTCGTTTTACTGTTCTATCCTTAAACAAGTTTCCATTACTCAATTGATCAAGAAGGCATTAAGGAGTTTTCATGGGTATTATTTCTTGGATTATTTTGGGCTTAATCGCCGGCGCACTTGCTAAATGGCTCATGCCAGGAAAAGATGGGGGCGGTTGGATTGCAACAATGTTACTTGGTATTGCAGGGGCATTTGTAGGTGGCTTCCTTGGCGGCATTCTCGGTTTCGGCGGAGCCACTGGCGTCAACATTGGTAGTATCATTACCGCAACACTAGGCGCATTTATTCTGTTGTTTGTTTATAACCGTTTCTTAAAATAATCACGATGATTTAAAAGCAAAAAACCAAAAAGGGAGCGTAATGTTAAGCGCGCCCTTTTATTTTTTTCTTTCTTCACTCTTCCAATCCACGTCAAAATGACCATAATTGCCCCCTTAATTTTTAAGAGGTTTACATTATGGATTGTCGATTAGGATGTGGAGCGTGCTGTATTGCGCCAAGTATCTCTTCACCAATACCTGGAATGCCCAAGGGCAAACCTGCAGGTGTTCGTTGTGTGCAACTCAACGACGACAATTTGTGCAAGCTATTTGGTAAGCCTGAACGCCCTAAAGTCTGTCACGATTTTAAACCGTGTCCGATTGTATGCGGCAACACCAATCAAGAAGCACTCGACAACATCACTGAATTAGAACAATTGACGTAATGCGACTCTAGACCACACGTTTAAAGTTAGTACCTCGGTTGTTTCTCTCCGAGGCAGTAATCAAAGCAAACTCAAGATTTAGCACTTTCCCCCTCTGCTTTTTATCTCACCCTTGAGAACTCTTGCCACATAGCGTTCCATTTGCGGTTTTCGCGCGATCTCCCTCACAATTTATTGACAATTCTCGACTATGTTCAGCGGGTCATTTAATTAAAGATCAGGAAAGAACATGAATAAGTATTTGGCTGAGGCTTTTGGCACGTTCTGGCTAGTGTTAGGCGGCTGTGGTAGCGCGGTGTTGGCTGCGGGTTTCCCTGAAGTGGGTATTGGTCTGTTGGGCGTTTCTTTGGCATTCGGTTTAACCGTTCTGACGATGGCATTTGCTATCGGTCATATTTCAGGTTGTCACTTGAACCCTGCAGTGACAGTTGGCCTTTGGGCTGGCGGTCGTTTTGAGACAAAAGACGTTGCTCCCTACATCATCTCACAGGTTATCGGCGGGCTTATCGCAGGTGGTGTGCTTTACGTTATTGCATCTGGACAAGCAGGATTCGATGTTGTGGGTTCTGGCTTTGCCGCCAATGGTTATGGTGAACACTCTCCAGGCCAATACTCGATGATCGCTGCACTTGTGACTGAAGTTGTCATGACGATGATGTTCCTGATTGTCATTATGGGTGCAACAGACAAACGTGCGCCACAAGGCTTTGCACCTATCGCAATTGGCCTGTGTTTGACTCTCATTCACCTGATCAGCATTCCTGTCACCAATACGTCAGTAAACCCTGCTCGTAGCACGGCAGTCGCAGTATATGTGGGTGACTGGGCGGTTTCTCAGCTATGGCTGTTCTGGGTTGCGCCTATTGTGGGTGGCGTGCTTGGTGCGGTTATCTACAAAAACCTTCTTGGTGAAGAATCGAACGATTAATCGTTCCCAACTCCCAAGATCAAAAAAGCCGCTGAGTTCAGCGGCTTTTTATTAAATTCTGTGTCGACCTAATAGCGAATGTGACAACGTCGTGCCATCAACAAGCTCTAGCTCCCCACCGACAGGCACACCATGCGCGATGCGGCTGGCATCAACTTGGTGCTCTTTACATAGCTCTGCGATGTAGTGGGCAGTGGCTTCACCTTCAACTGTTGGGTTTGTCGCCAAAATCACTTCGGTAATATCACCGCGACGTAAGCGGTAATCAAGGACATCTAATCCAATATCACTTGGACCAATACCATCTAATGGCGACAAATGCCCCATAAGAACAAAATACCGACCAGAATATTGGCCTGTTGCTTCAACGGCTGCGATGTCTGCCGGGCTTTCTACCACACAAATTTGACCATTTTCTTGGCGTTTTGGGTTGGTACAAATGTGACAGACTTCTTCTTCGGTGAAGGTTCGACACTCAGTACAATGACCTATTTCTGTCATTGCCTGACTCAGCGCATCTGCAAGCTGCAAACCGCCTTTTCTATCGCGCTGTAACAAATGAAAGGCCATACGCTGCGCTGACTTGGGGCCAACCCCAGGTAGACAACGTAAGGCCTCCATCAATTGCTCCAGCATATGACTGGTACGCATTAAAAGTCCGCTTAATTAAATATCAGCAGATTAGAATGGCATTTTCATGCCTGGTGGTAGTTGCATACCGCCAGTTACAGAAGCCATTTTCTCTTTTTGAGTTTCTTCAACACGACGGGCTGCATCGTTGAACGCCGCAGCGATCAGATCTTCAAGCATTTCTTTGTCGTCTTCCATCAAACTTTCATCGATGTCAACACGACGTACGCTGTGACTACCAGTGATAGTAACTTTAACTAGGCCAGCACCAGACTCGCCAGTTACTTCCATATTCGCGATTTCTTCTTGAAGCTTTTGCATGCGATCTTGCATTTGCTGGGCTTGCTTCATTAGGTTGCCCATACCGCCTTTACCAAACATGTTTATCTCTCTGGTTTAATGAGGTGTTGCATCAATTAATGGGGTTATACCTTTGGGTTTTCAACCCCATTCCATTCGATTATTAGATAGGGCGCACACTATCTTTATCAAGCTCTGCAGCAAAACGACGTTCAATAAATTGAACATTTGGATCGTTTTCTAAACTGTTCAGCGCTTGCTGTAATTTCTCTTGGTAGAGCCTATCTCTCAGTTCAAGTGGTGTTTCTCCACTCTCCCCTATTTCGATGCTCATGTGGCACTCTTCACCTAACACGGTATTAAGTGCTTTGAGCAATTCGGCTTGAGCTCTATCAGTATTCAAATGAGCTTGGCTGCTTCTCAATAGTAACGAAACGGTTGTTCCTTCCTTACTATAATGAGAGTTTAGCGCAAGTTGCTCTACCAGCTTAGGGATCTCCATTAAGCTGATGAGCTTCGCCCATTCATTATGTTCTAATGACTCATCGATGAGCTTTTGTGCCATTTCAGGCGTTTTCTCATGCTCAAGTGCCTGCTTGAGCTGCGTAGGTGTCAGTTTTGTATTTACTTTTGTCTCAACAGGCTTGCTTGGACGCCAGCGATACGCTTCCTCAACTTGTGGCTCCGTCGACTTCGGAGCTGAGTTTGGCGACACCTGCGCGGAATTGCCATGCAATTGCGCTACTCGGTCGATAACCGATTCTGGTTGTGCAGATGCCGCTTTAGGCTTTTTTGAGCCACCATTTTGAGGAGTGTTCTGTTGTAGGCCTTGACGCTGAGAACGTAATTGGTGACGTAAACCGCTTAGACCACCGCGCGCTGGTGTTGAAACGCTCTCTTGCATTTGCTGAGGTGGCGTTTCATGCTGCGGCGCTGGGTTTTCACTCATCGGCGGCGCCATATCATACTGTGGTGGAACCGTCTCATATCCACTCGCTTGATACTCAGGTTGTGAACTGGATGAAGGTTGAGGCGCCACTTGTGGTGTGCTTTGTGCTGGACTCGGCTGCTGAGCTCGAGGAGCTGCTACTGTCCGAGCTGGTGCAGTCTTTGATTGACTGGCACTTTGAACTGGGGCTGAAGCTGATTCGCAGTTACTGGAAACAACATTTGCCCCACTGTTACTTGATGGGCGGAACGCCATCATACGCAGCACAATCATTTCCAGACCGACTCGCCCATTTGGCGAGAGAGTCAAATCTTCACGACCTTTCAATGCAATTTGGTAGTAAAGCTGAACGTCTTGCGGACTTAGTGCTTTACTCAACAACTCGATTCTTTCTGCATCTGGCTGCGCTCGGTCTAGCGACGCTGGCAGCGCTTGATACATCGCAATTCGATGAAGCTGTGTTGCGACTTGCTGCAACAAACCATCCCACTCAACACCATTTGCTGCTAATTGCTGGATTTTATCCATGGCTTGTTGAGGTTGCTTGCTGCTGATTGACTCTAGTAAGTGAATCGCTTGGTCGGTATCAATCGTCCCCAACATGTGGCTGACAATATCGGCTTGCACCGCACCGTTACCTAAAGCAATTGCTTGATCAGTCAAGCTAAGAGCATCACGCATACTGCCATCTGCAGCATGTGAGATCATACCCAACGCTTTTGGCTCTGCTGAAACTTGCTCTTGACCTAGGATGTAATCAAGTTGCTGGTGAATCTCATCAACGCTGATTGGTTTCAGATGAAACTGAAGACAACGCGACAATATAGTGACAGGCAGCTTTTGTGGATCAGTTGTTGCGAGTAAGAACTTCACATACTCTGGCGGCTCTTCCAGGGTTTTCAACAACGCATTGAAAGAGTGACGCGATAGCATGTGCACCTCATCGATGAGGTACACTTTAAAACGTCCACGAGCAGGTTTGTATTGAACGTTGTCTAACAGTTCACGAGTGTCTTCAACTTTAGTACGTGATGCTGCGTCGATTTCAAGAAGATCGACAAAGCGACCTTCATCAATTTCACGACAAGTATCACACTTACCACAAGGTGTCGCGGTAATGCCGGTTTCGCAGTTCAAGCCTTTGGCAAACAGCCTACCGATACTCGTTTTACCCACACCACGAGTCCCGCTGAACAGATAAGCATGGTGTAAACGGTTTTGCGCCAGTGCGTTTTCCAACGCCGTCAGGACATGTTTTTGTCCGACAACTTGGTCAAACTGATTAGGACGCCATTTTCGCGCTAAAGCTAAATAACTCATTGAATGTATTAATGTCCTTCAAAATCGCAGATGCTGTACACGTTTAGACCTAGTGCTTCTAAACGTTTATCGCCACCGATTTCTGGTAGGTTGATAACGAACGCAGCGTGCTCAACTTCACCACCCAGTTGGCGAATCAGCTTAGTCGTCGCTTCAATAGTACCGCCCGTTGCCAATAAATCGTCGACAACCAGTACTTTGTCGCCTTCAACGATGGCATCTGTATGGATTTCTAGTGTATCAACGCCGTATTCAAGCTCATAAGATTGAGCAACAGTAGGGCGTGGTAGCTTGCCTGGTTTACGCACTGGTACAAAACCAACACCTAGCTCAAGCGCTAAAGGCGCGCCAAATAGAAAGCCACGGGCTTCCGTACCCACAACCTTGGTAAAGCCCATATCTTTGTAACGTTCAACAAGTAAGTTGATCGTCGCTTGGTATGCTTTCGCGTCTTCAAGAAGGCTCGTCACATCACGAAATAGAATGCCTGGCTTTGGGTAGTCTTGGATGCTTTTGATGCTAGATTTGATCAGTGAAATTGTTTCTGTAGTCATAATACCGATTTACTTAGATTGGCTCATCGCCCTCTCTAATCGCAGTATCACGAGGGCAACGAACAATAGGTTTTCACCACTATGTGCTTATTTTCGTAAAAGTCACAGGCGCTGAAAATACAAACGCCCACTCGAAGAGCGGGCACACTATTCTCTACAATCTTAGTGATTTTCTTCTCGGTCAGCAACCAACTCAATCACAGGCAGACGCATAAACCAGCTGAGTAAAACGATTAGCATCACTAAAAGACCAATTTTTACCCAAACGAGGGGGACAACAACGATTGAAACCATGAAACTAAGCGCAATAAAAATCGCACCACGCTTTTTTACTTTTGAAGTAACAGCCCGATGCTTATGCCAATTGTCGAGAATGGGTCCAAACGTTTTGTGGTTATGTAACCATTGATGAAATGCGGGGCTACCACGCATAAAACATGCGCTAGCAAGCAAAATAAAAGGTGTGGTGGGTAACAGTGGAAGGGCTATGCCGGCTATGCCGAGCACAATACAGAGTCCACCAACAGTATTGAAAAAGTAACGCTTAATACGAATGGTGAACTCCGGTACAAAATAGCTAGATTAAAAGCCTGCGTAACCATTCATTACACGAAGCCAGGTTAGCGTTGCAGGAAGTGTTGGGATCAAAAGAACTGCAATAAAACCTAAAAAGTAAAAAATATTATAAGGCTCTTTAAAATCTTTGTCTGCCATGATGTGTCTTCTCACTAGTTGACTTTGCTTCTCCCAAGGCACAGCGTTAAATTATCGTTGCACAAATGGGTCATTATTGTTTTAAGCACTGACTATACATTAAACAATCAAATCTAAACACCAGTAAAAAGTAAGGTTATTGAACTAAACGTATGTTGTTTTGGTGGTTCTAAAAAGATAATAAGCAGCGTCAGGACGCTGCTTATTGGTTTGCAAGTCATAATTATACTAGTCGGGATTTCCGGGTAATACTTAAACTAAAACTTGAAGAACCTAAACACCCGATAGATAACTGTCCTGCAACACTAAGCGGTAAATCGCGGGTGATGAAGTTTTTCATACTTCCTCCCCCTAAACGGTTACCTGCTGCGATGTGTTGATTCGTATTTCCGTCAGACCAATGGCTATCTAAACCCGCAGGCAATATAGAGACCGAGGATGAAGCGAGGTCGGCGACACCAAACACAGCATTGACTGCACCCGCACACTCCGAACACTCAATTCCTTTTTCAATGATCCCTACCATGTCCTTGAGATCAGCACTGAAACTTTTCAAGTTACGGAGATAGTCGTCAAACAATGCCCTAACGAGCAATGTCGTCGCAACTCCATCATTAGCTTGGGAAGCAGAATCAACGAGATAAAACGCAAATTGACCATTCATTAACCAACGATAATCGAAAACCAAGGGCATCACATCCGTCGATTGCAATAAACGATACGAGCAGCGCCAATCTCCCTGAGCAGCATCCTTCTCTGGCAATAGCGCTTGCAGTAAATCTCTTGCCGCACTCGGATTCTGTTGCAAATACTCCAGATGCCAATACAGCTCTTGTTCATCCGGGATTTCACCACCATCATCAACCCTGAACCACTGACTTGAAAAGTCACGTTGTTCTGAGAAGTGGCTATCGGTATCTTCTAGCGTATTCTCTATCGCCTGAGATAGGTGCTCATAATTACCTATCGGTTTAGGAAGAAAATCTTTAATACCAAATCGCAACGCTTTCGCGACATCGGACATTTCATCCGTGCCTGATACCACGATAAGCGGCATATATGGGTATTCGAGACTAACTTCTTCGACGAACTCGATACCATCTAAGACCGGCATCGATAAATCACATAAGATAAGATCGGGTTGGCATTCCCTGAGTTGTTGAAGCGCTTCTAGGCCGTTTTCTGCTTCTACTACTTTAAAACCCTGACTTTCTAAATAGGCATTGGTTACTTTACGAAATATTGGATCATCGTCCACCAACATTATTAGTTTTTGATTACTCACTTCCTGTGCCGAGACCATTGCCGTTTGACTGTGAGTCTTAAACATACCTTTATCCCTCACAAAGCTCAGTCAAAAAAACAGATTTATTATTAAGTCATTATTTTTGTTGTGTTTACTTCCAGCAAAACGTGTCACAGCAAGACCTGAGGCCGCTTTGCCTTGTTATAAAACTTAGCTCGGAAACTGCATTAATACAAATATTACGGCGTATAACAGTATTTACTCAAACAGGGTTGCTGTGTTCAAATGATGCAACATGTTGACTTAAAGCAAGCTTTGATCACAAAGTTAATTATAAATTAACCGTAATCGGTAATTTAATGTGTCTGGAAATATGAAATTAGATGACTTAAACCTGTTTCGACTGGTTGTCGAAAATGGGAGCTACACCGCAACTTCGCGAAAAACCATGATCCCGGTTGCGACCATCACCCGACGCATTCAAGCGCTAGAAGACTCTGTCAATCTTCGACTATTGAACCGTCATGCTCGCAAACTTTCGCTCACTGAAGCAGGGGAACGTTTTTACCATGAGTGCTCTCCTTTACTACAAAGGCTAACAACCGCAGCAGAGGAAATCACTGACGACTGCCGAGGAGCATCCGGCAAGATTAAGATCTCCGCGCCTTACAACTTAACTAAACGAATGATGATGCCGATGTTCAACAGCTTTATGAAGCAGTACCCGGACATCAACATTGAGCTAACGACAGAGAATAATGCGGACAAGCTTGACCCTACTGAATGGGATGTAATTTTTCGAGTGGGACCGCAACGCGACTCTAGCCTCATCGCGCGTAAGATTGGCGAAGTGAAGGATATTCTCGTTGCAAGCCCTGACTATCTAACCTCAAATCCTGCGCCACACCATGCAGAAGAGCTCTCTAACCATTCATTGCTAAAAGGGTACCCACTTATTAAGTGGACCTTGATTAATAGCAAAGGCGAGTCTGTGGTGAATGTTGATCGTGGTCGTTTTCAAGCAAACGCGCTCAATGTGGTGCGCAGTGCTTGTTCCGAAGGTTTAGGCATCACACTAATGCCAGATGTCATGATCAAAGAGTACATCGAGAGCGGCGATTTGGTACGCGTACTGCCAGATTGGAGTGCAAACCCGCGCGACATTTATATGCTTTACAACCACAAAGACCACCTGCCAGAGAAAGTTCGCCTCTTTATTGACTTTGTGATCGCTTATAACATTCACTAATTAAGTAGCGAAAACAAAAAACCAGAGCCGAAGCTCTGGTTTTTTTACGACTTAAGAAAACGCACCCTATGCGCCTTCGTTATGAAGCTCTAGGTTTGCTAAATCCTGTTGGATTTCAAGTTGTGTTTTCGCATCATCGTTACGAAGACCATCTAAAAAATCTAGGTATTGTTGGTCGATATCACCCGTTACGTATTCACCGTTAAACACGGAAGTATCGAACTGAGTAATGTCTTGATTTCCAAGACCTACAGCTTCTACCAAATCTTCTAGACGTTGATAAATAAGCGCATCGGCACCAATCTGCTTACAAATTGTATCGTTGTCACGGCCATGGGCAATAAGCTCTGTAGCACTTGGCATATCAATGCCGTATACGTTCGGGAAACGAACTTCAGGAGCCGCTGAGACCATGTACACTTTCTTGGCACCAGAATCACGAGCCATCTCAATAATCTGCTCTGACGTTGTACCTCGAACAATAGAGTCATCCACCAGCAACACATTCTTACCTTTGAATTCCGAACGAATAGCATTCAACTTGCGACGTACTGATTTCTTACGTTGTTGCTGGCCAGGCATGATAAACGTACGTCCAACATAACGGTTTTTCACGAAACCCTGGCGATAAGGGATATCGATCGCTTGAGCGATTTGCAGTGCAATGTCGCAAGACGTTTCAGGGATAGGAATGACAACATCGATATCAAGGTTTGCGTAATCTTCACGAATACGTTCGCCCAGCTTTTTACCCATTTCAACGCGAGCACTGTATACCGAAATTTTATCGATGAACGAATCCGGACGAGCAAAGTACACGAACTCGAAAATACAAGGGTTCAGCTTAGGATTATCTGCACACTGCTTCGTGTAAAGCTCACCGTCAAACGTTGCGTAAATCGCTTCACCAGGTGCAACATCACGGACGAAATCAAAACCGACCGCATCCAATGCCACCGATTCAGACGCAACCATGTACTCTGCTCTGCCGTTAACTTCACGCTTACCTAAACAGAGCGGGCGAATACCGTGTGGGTCACGAAATGCAATCATACCATGACCAATGATCATGGCGGTCACAGCATAAGCACCGCGAATTGTGCGATGAACATTGGTAACTGCGCGGAATACGTCTTCGGTCGTGACATTTCCTTTTACTGAGTCAATTTCGTGCGCCAGTACATTTAGTAATACTTCAGAGTCTGAAGTGGTATTGATATGACGGCGATCTTTTTCAAACAGCTTCTGACGAACTTCGTTAGCGTTAGTCAAGTTACCGTTGTGGGCAAGTGTAATACCGAAAGGAGAGTTTACGTAGAAAGGTTGAGCTTCTGAAGCGCTTGAACTGCCTGCTGTAGGGTAACGAACATGACCAATTCCGACCTCGCCTTGCAGGCGTTGCATGTGTCTTGCTTCAAATACATCCTTGACTAAACCGTTCGCCTTACGTAGACGAAAACGATTGCTTTCTATGGTACAAATACCAGCGGCATCTTGGCCACGATGCTGTAACACCGTTAACGCGTCATAAATAGACTGGTTTACAGGCGTTGTGCCCACGATTCCAACAATACCACACATGTCCTAATCCTCGATTTGCGACAGTAGCTGGCACTACTAGATAGTGCCAGACAGAAAACTTGATGTTGCTTGTAAATGCTCGAAGAATGGGGCGATGATACGGCTGAACTCAGGGATCAACTGTGAATCTTTCCACCAATCCGAGCTTGGGAATGCAGTAAACGCATCCATAAAAAACAGCACCGCAGAAACAATTAAGACTCCGCGTAGACCACCAAATACAATCCCGAGAATTCGGTCCGTACCTGATAGCCCTGTTTTTTGTACCAGTTGACCAATGACGTAATTCACCACTGCACCAACTACCAAGGTTGCGACAAATAACGCCGCAATCGCCGCTCCGTTACGAAACATATCATCTTCGATGTTGGTGAAGTACACCGCCAATTTGGCATAGTAATTACTGGAGATAAAAAACGCTCCAAACCAAATCACCAAAGACAAAGCTTCTTTAGCAAAACCGCGAACTAAACTGATCAGAGCTGAAAATCCGATCACACCTAAAATGATAAAATCTATCCAATTCATCTTTTCTTCATCTTAAGTTGGCGCGCATTTTAACAGAAAAAATGCTGACGCAAACGTTTTCTTATGGATTTAATGGCTTAAATTTAAGCAATTGACCTTTTGAACCTGTAATTTTTTGTAATTCTTGAACTTGTCGTTCAAGTTTACTTTTTGACACATCAGGGCCAACAATCACTCTCGTAAACTCGTTTTCTTTCTTTGTGTGAGCTTGATAACCACGCTTTTGCAAATCCGCGACAAGCGCGACAGCATTTTCGTGATTCTTAAGTGCCATCAACTGAATGATCCAAGCTGAATCTTCATATTGATTTTTCTCTTGAACAGGACGAGTGACGACCTCAACTTGCTCTGGTTGTTTGATGACCTCAGGTTTAGATGTTGGCGCTGGCTCGGGCTCAGAAACGGCTACTTGAGCATCCTCACTTTCTTGCACTACAGCTTCAACCGGAGAATCCGGTAACGTAATGTCGTCTTCCACTGGCTCTAATATTTCGAAGTTTTCCACATCACTATCAAGTTCTGGTTTGATAGGAATACTGGCAAATTCTTCTTTGTAGTGCAGTTTCTTACCATCTAGCACATCGGGAAGAACAATGACTCCGACTGCGACTAGAATGATGGTGCCGACTAAACGACTTTGGAATTTACTTGCCATCAAAATACCTTTACTTATTTATTATTTGATTGCCAATGTTCCAATACCTCTCCGACGGTATGGAATGAGCCAACCACCAGAATAACGTCTCCTGCCTTTGCGTGGCTTCTCGCACTCTCGAAGGCGTCAACAGGGTTTTCAAAATGAACTTGCCCATCAGGTAAGTATTGGCACAATTCATCAGCGGTCGCCGCTCTCGGTCCAGTAAGCGACGCTGGATACCATTGTGTTGCAACTGGAGTTAGCGCTTCAATGGTTGCTTTAATGTCCTTGTCATGCAGCATTGCAACCACAATATGGATATTCTTACCCAGATATTGTTGCTTCACTCTTTCTACCAAATACTCAGCAGAGTGCGGGTTATGAGCGACATCAAGGACTATTTCAGGTTCGTGATGCAGTACTTGCATACGCCCCGCCAAACGCGCATTATTCAAGCCATTGACAATATTTATGTCAGTGATTTGCAATTCCGAAGCCCCTAGTGCCATCAGTGCAGTGGCTGCATTTTGTAATGGTAGCGATGGGATTGGTAAATCCTCTAACTCAAATGCCCCACTGCTCCATTTCCAACCATTATCAGTTAGTTGGTAATCGTACTGAATACCTACTTGGAAGAACTCAGAACCAATATCGTCAGCATGAGCCGCCACGGTCGCTGGTGGCGTCGGTTGACCACAAATTGCTGGCTTCCCTGAACGGTAAATGCCCGCTTTTTCAAAACCAATAACATTGATGTCATCACCAAGCCAATCCACATGATCGATCGCTAAGCTCGTAATAACAGAAACATCATGGTCAACAACATTAGTGGCGTCTAGACGGCCGCCAAGTCCTACTTCAAGTAAGACAACGTCAACTTTCTCTACTTGGAAAATACGTAGCGCAGCAAGCGTACCGAATTCAAAGAGGCTAAGGCTAACATCACCACGCTGCTTTTCTACATAATCGAATGCTTCACAGTGCTTGGCATCTACAACGTCAACGCCATTAATGCGTACACGCTCGTTGTAACGAATCAGGTGCGGAGAACTATAAACACCGACTGAATAGCCAGCATCAAGTAAAATGGCTTCCATTAACGCACACGTTGAGCCTTTGCCATTGGTTCCGGCAACGGTGATTACGGTTGGAGCTGGTTTGGTAAGATTGGCTTTGTTTGCTACCGCTTGGACACGGTCTAAGCCTAGATCAATTGCTGAGGAATGAATATTTGCTAAATAATCAAGCCACATCTCTAATGAAGATGTGGCTTGAGGAATTGGGTTTTGGGTCATCTAACTTTAACCATTAAATTCTTTGGTTTTTATGTTAGTTGATACTTTACCCTTTTTCGTCCGCTTCTGGTACAGAATATGGCTCTTCATTTGGAGATTCGTTAACCGAAACCACCAAAGGAGACTTGTGGTTAGTCATCTTAGCGATAAGACCACCCACACGCTGACGCATTTCACGACGGTCAACGATCATATCAATAGCACCGTGATCAAGCAGGAACTCACTACGCTGGAAACCTTCAGGAAGATCTTCACGTACAGTTTGCTCGATTACACGACGACCAGCAAAGCCAATGAGGGCCTTAGGTTCACCGATGTTGATATCACCCAACATAGCCAAACTTGCTGATACACCACCCATTGTAGGGTCAGTTAGAACAGAAATAAACGGCAGACCTTTTTCTGATAAACGCTCAAGCGCAGCACTGGTTTTTGCCATTTGCATAAGAGACATTAAAGCCTCTTGCATACGAGCACCACCACTTGCTGAGAAACAAACAAGCGCACAGTTATTTTCAATGGCTGCATCCACTGCTTTCACAAAGCGAGCACCAACGACTGAACCCATTGAACCACCCATAAAGGAGAATTCAAACGCACACGCCACAAGCGGCAGACCAAGCAATTCACCCTGCATCACAACTAGCGCATCTTTCTCACCGCTATTTTTTTGTGCAGCAGAGATACGCTCTTTGTATCGCTTAGAATCTTTAAATTTCAGTTTATCCTGTGGCTCAAGTTCAGAACCTAATTCAACTCGATTACCTTCATCTAAAAATGTTTCCAAACGACGACGCGCTTTCATACGCATGTGATGGTTACACTTTGGACAAACTTCTAAGTTACGCTCTAGTTCAGCATGGTATAAAACCTGTTCACAAGAGGTACATTTAGTCCACACACCTTCTGGGATAGAAGCTTTGCGTGAACTTACTAGATTGCTTTTCTCTAAAATCTTTTCAAGCCAACTCATGGAAGACCTTTTCTCTCAACTCTTCCGCTTCATTGCGAAAGATATAAATTCGACATAATACCGACGGATTAAACCATATCTTGCAGCTACTGTAGATAAAAAACTGGTTGTACCTATTTTTGATATCGTAAATAGCGTATGTTTTCCGTTCACATTCAATGTAAACACTACCGATATTTTGAAATAAGTTTGTAAAATTAGTTCAAATTATCTGGTAAAAACAGTGGACCGATCGGCACTTCAGGTAACCCAAACTCTTCTGGGTAGTCTACATCTACCAGGTACAGACCTTCCGCTTTCGCTGTCGCACCCGCTAGTTTGCGATCTTTGGCTTCTAATAACCACTTGATCCATTCAGGACTCTCTTCGCCACGTCCAACTTTTATCAAGCTACCCGTGATATTACGAACCATATGATGCACGAACGCATTGGCTTTAATATCAATAACCACATAGTTTCCATGGCGCGTAACGTTCAGATGCATCAAGTTTCGAAATGGGCTGCGAGACTGACAATGCGCCGCGCGAAACGACGTAAAATCATTTTCGCCAAGTAGGAACTGCCCTGCTTCATGCATTTTTTTCTCGTCGAGCTCACCATGATAGTGACTAACCCCCGAGTTTAGGATGCCTGGACGTAAAGCATGATTGAAAATAATGTAACGATAACGGCGAGCTGTCGCTGAGAATCTTGCATGGAAATCATCTGAAACTTCCTTAGCCCAACGAACCGCTATATCGCTTGGCATGTTCGCGTTTGCGCCCATGGTCCAAGCTACCATTTTTCGAGTAACGTTGGTATCAAAGTGCACAACTTGTCCCGTGCCATGCACGCCTGCGTCTGTCCGACCAGCACACTGAACTTCAACTGGGTGATTAGCGACGACGGACAATGCTTTCTCTAGCTCTTCTTGGACACTTTTCACTTCTCTTTGGCGCTGCCAACCAAAGTAGTTTGTACCGTTGTACTCGATACCTAATGCGATTCTCATCTTAACCTTCGAACTCTAAAATGGGGCGGGAAGTATATACTCAAGTCACCTCAAGTTGCCAGTTTCACCAAGGGTGACATAAAGGTAGCATCCTACTAACGGGACACAAAAAGGGTAGCAAACGCTACCCTTTTGTTTCGGTTTATCGGCCATTAATGGCGTCAATCAGGCTTTTTGCTTCGCGGCGAATATCATCCTCACCGTAAACAATCGCCTCTTCTAGTAGTTTAATCGCCCCTTGAGAATCGTTCATCTCGAGATAGATTTTAGCCAAATCCAGTTTCCCAGCCGCTTCAGCATTGTTATCTACGTCAATATCGCCGATCTCGCCGATAACATCTGGAAACTCGTTCAATCCGACATCGAGCTTAAGGTCTTCTTCTTCGAACTCACCACCTTCTCTGTCGACCTGAGCCATCAATTCATCAATCGTCATAAATTGATTTTTCTTCGGGTCGAAGTCATCCAAGTCGCTTTGCTCTGCCCAGTTTTCTTGCGCGATCTCTGGCTGACTTAGTGCATCACTCGAATTCCAAACATCACGCTGGTCCTCAGGCACTTCTTCAGTAGAACTTACGTTATCAGCAGCGGGTTTAAAGCCATCCCAATAATCTCCAACATCAAGCATGGTTTCAAAATCCATACCTGCACTTGCGATGGTGTCACTGTCTAGTTTACCTTCAAATACTTCTGAGTTTGCGTCTTCCGCAAGAAGGTTAGCCATTGATGATTCATCATCCAAATTACTGAGCGGCTCACCCTCTGTCGCTGTTGGCTGCACTTCTGGGTCAGTATCAAAGCCGTTTTGCTGCGCAAATACTTCAAACAAAGCATCATGATCGTTATCGGCTTGAATAGCTGGTCTCGATGTCTCTGCTTCAACCTTAGGGCTCTCTGGCGCACCCTCGTTCATTGACGCGAGAACATCTTCCTCATTGAACTCTGGAAGATCTTGGTCGTCAAAACTTAACTCTTCATCCTCACCGGAGATTGGTTCTATATCTGCAGTCTCAGAGCTCGGTAATTCTGGCTCTTCTTCCATCGACGCCAAGGCATCTTCTTCGCTGAACTCTGGCAAATCGAGCTCATCAAAATTGAACTCTTCTTCGGACTCAGCTGGCAAGTCGGCTTCAACCTGTTCTGGCTCAACGGACTCGGACGTTTCTAACGCAGGTTCGCCAGCCATAGACGCCAGTGCATCTTCTTCACTGAACTCTGGCAAATCGAGCTCATCAAAATTGAACTCTTCTTCGGACTCAGTTGGCAAGTCGGCTTCAACTTGTTCTGGCTCAACGGACTCGGACGTTTCTAACGCAGGTTCGCCAGCCATAGACGCCAATGCGTCGTCTTCACTAAACTCAGGAAGATCCAGCTCGTCAAAATTGAACTCTTCTTCGGACTCAGCTGACAAGTCGGCTTCAACTTGTTCTGGCTTAACGGACTCGGACGTTTCTAACGCAGGTTCGCCAGCCATAGACGCCAGTGCATCTTCTTCACTGAACTCTGGCAAATCGAGCTCATCAAAATTGAACTCTTCTTCGGACTCAGTTGGCAAGTCGGCTTCAACTTGTTCTGGCTTAACGGACTCGGACGTTTCTAACGCAGGTTCGCCAGCCATAGACGCCAGTGCATCTTCTTCACTGAACTCTGGCAAATCGAGCTCATCAAAATTGAATTCATCTTCTGATTCAGCTGGCAAGTCTGCTTCAACCTGTTCTGGCTCAACGGACTCGGACGTTTCTAACGCAGGTTCGCCAGCCATGGACGCCAATGCGTCTTCTTCACTAAACTCAGGAAGATCCAGCTCGTCAAAATTGAACTCTTCTTCGGACTCAGCTGGCAAGTCGGCTTCAATTTGTTCTGGTTCAACGGACTCGGACGTTTCTAACGCAGGTTCGCCAGCCATAGATGCTAGAGCATCTTCTTCGCTGAATTCTGGAAGATCTAGCTCATCAAAATTGAATTCTTCTTCTGAATCGTTGGTCGACTCAGTTTCCGGCTCCAATTCAGGCTCATCCAGTAGCCAATCTTCTTCTTGTGGAACACCGAATTCATTCTCTATTGTATTTGGTGTCGGCGTGAAGGCTGGAATGTCTTCCTCTTGCTCAACGTGAGGCTGTACCTCAGCACCGGACTCCACGGATGGTTCTTGTGTTGAATCAGTATCGGTAGCCTCTTGTTGTAGTGATGAAGCTTCCTCTATCTCCGTTTGTGTTTTTTCAACTTGCTGCGGTAAATCGTCTTCACTATCAAATAGAGCGTCAAGTTCAGCAGAAAAATCCGCTTTTTCTTGTTCTGTTGGCAGAAGTTCTTCACTGTCTGACTCAAATAGGTCGTCTAGCTCGCTCATTAAAGGATCATTCTCTGGTGAGAGGTCCTCTAAATCACCAAGAAATTCATCGCTGCTAAATGGCTCTGAAGCAGCCTCTGGCTCGGTTAATGGTTGCTCTTTTGCAGCTTGTTGCGTGTCTGGTTGGCTTTCACTTAATAAAGCGTCGATGTCCAACCCAGACTCAATGTCCTGATCTTCATGAGTTTGTTCTGACTCAACTACGGAAGATGGCTTTTCGTCGGCGTCTGGCTCACCAAAACCAAGTGATTTCAGTAACTCTTCCTCTTCCGATTTATTCAGCTCTGGGCTCTCGTCCTCTCGAATCAGATCATCAAACGGATCTAAATCAGCTTCAGTCTCTTCATCAAGTTCAGAGGTAACATCATCAATGAGTTCATCCAGTAAGTCTGTGCTATCTGCGTCTAACTCTTCGATCGAGTCATCACCTTCAAAACCAGAGATTGCTTCTAGCTCGTTTAGTGGATCAAACTCGTCTGTGTCATCTTCATCAAAATCAATGAGTTCATCGAGTAGCTCTGTACTGTTTTCATCTAGAACAGGACCTTCATTGGCGTCAGCTTCTCGAACTTCCGATTCACTAGCCGGTTGTTCATACTGGGCCAATAGCTTATCGATATCGTCGTCAGATGCCTCTCCTACACTAAAGTCATCATCCGAAACGGGCTGTTTTAACTCAGGCTCATCAGTATCTAAATCGAAGTCATCGTTGCCAAGTTCAGCAAACAAGTCATCAAGCATATCCTGGTCGACAGTGTCACTTGGTAACTCTTCTGACGGCTCATCGGCTGCAAGTAACTCGGCAAATGCGTCGTCTGAAAGCGAGTCTGATTTCTCATTCACATCATCCGAAAGATCGAAGCCAGACTCATCGTCATCGAGCACTTCTAGTTCTGGAGCAACCTCATCTAAGGCTCGCTCCATTTCTTCTAAACCAAGCGCTTTTTCTTCGCCGTTGACTTGGATACCATTGTTCGATGACTCAAACTCATCCAGACCAACATCTAGGTCACCGTCATCGCCAATATCTGCAAATGGGTCATCGTCCCCTTCCAGATTGAAATCAAGTTCTTCATCGTCGAGGTTAGCAAAGACGTCTTCTTCTAAATCTGACTTCTCTTCTTGTAAAGACTGTGTGTTGATATCTTCATCTGCAAACAATTCATCATCAAGCGTGAGCTCTTCATCCAGCTCATCCGCCGCCTCTAAACCGATTGGCGCCGCAAGAGGATCAACGTTTTGCTGTTCCTGTGCAGCCGCATGTTCCTCTTTCGCTTTAGATCGTCGACCAAGAAGCATAACAACTAGCAACGCAATCAAAGCACCAGGAATTAATGCCGCAAGACCAACAAGCCAACCATTCGACAAAATTTTGTCCATGGTGCTTGGTTGCATGCGTTGTTGTTCAGCAAGGCGCTGGCGCTCTTCTGCAAGCAGCTTCTCGACTTCTGAGCGAATGCGTTCTTCGTCATTCAGCTCGCTTTTCAAAGTTTCGACTTCGCTTTGCACTTCTGACAGCATCAATCGAAGACGATGGTTCTTCTCTTCTAATGAGTCTAATTCACTTTGTGAGCCTTGAAGTTTGTCCTTTAGCGCACTGACCTGCTTTTCACCCTGCGGAGAGGTGGTTACTGGTGGCGCAGGGATGACGGGTATTGTTTTCGGAGTTGGTTTTGGCTCCGTTGCTGCCACTGTCTCTGGCTTAGTCGCAGGCTTGGGTTCTACTTTAATTTGTGGCTTTGGTTGCTCGGTGACTCGTTGTGCTGGCGTCACTCTATTTGTCGGCTTCGGCTGTTTTAACTTAGCTTCATGCGCCTTCATAATCGCAACAGCTTGCGCTGTGGTCGCGCTTTGCACTTGCTCTAGAGAAGGTACTCGTAGCCGACTACCTGGGATCAATTCATGAATGTTTTGGTTCTCAAACGCTTGAGGGTTAATTCGGTAAATGGCAAGAAGCGTTTGTTGAACGGTAACACCGCGTGAAGGTCGTAATTCTGAAGCGATCGACCATAGTGTTTGATTTTCACCAGTCGGACCAAAGAAACGTGACGGTTGAGTATTCGCAGGAGGAGCAGGTAATGCTCGCTCAATATCTTCAGCATAGCTCGGAGATGATTGCACTTCACCAGACGGTCCAACAAGACGAATTCCTTCGGCTTGAACCACTGATGATGTCTGAGTCGCGATCATCAACACAAGGGCTGCTAACAAACGCTTATAATTTTGACGCATAGAAGGCTCAGTTTTGTGCTAAATACAATTTGAAATGGTGATCGGTTAAATATATCGGATATCGCATGCAAAACTATAGCGTTGAGAATAAAAAATGTGTGGCTCTCGCCATATTCGTACTAATCTCACACTATTTTGTTTCGTTCGTACAAAAAAGCCTCGCACTGTGCGAGGCTTTGAAATGAACTGTAAGCGACTTAGTAGTAATCGCGGATCAGAACTTCTGCGATTTGCACCGCGTTAGTTGCCGCGCCTTTACGCACGTTATCAGCAACAACCCACAGGTTTACGCCGCTATGATGGCTGATATCGTTACGGATACGACCAACCATTACATGGTCCTTACCGCCCGCATCGCGAACTTGTGTAGGGAAGTCTTCACCGTGGAACACTTCGATACCGTCAGTTTGTTCAAGCAAGTTAACGACTTCTTGTGCATCGATAGGTGAACGAGTCTCAATGTGGAGTGCTTCTGCGTGACCGTAGAATACAGGAACACGTACACACGTTGGATTGACTGTGATTGATGGATCGTTAAAGATCTTCTGTGTTTCCCACACCATTTTCATTTCTTCTTTGGTGTAGCCGTTTTCCATCATTTGATCGATTTGTGGAATACAGTTAAACGCGATCTGTTGAGAGAATTGCTTCTTGTCTGCAGGCAGACCGTTTAGCAGCTTCGCCGTTTGACCTGCTAGCTCATCAATACCCGCTTTTCCTGCACCAGATACCGATTGGTAAGTTGATACGTTAATACGCTCAATGCCCACCGCATCGTGAATTGGTTTTAGTGCCACCAGCATTTGGATGGTTGAACAGTTCGGGTTCGCGATGATGTTACGGTTACGAAACTCTGCAATCGCTTCTGGGTTTACTTCTGGCACAACAAGAGGAATGTCGTACTCGTAACGGAAGTGTGATGTATTGTCGATAACAATCACGCCTTCATCAGCGGCAATTGGAGCCCACTTGGCTGATAGCTCACCACCAGCAGAAAACAGTGCGATATGCGCTTGAGACCAATCGAACTCTTCTACGTTTTGAACGCGTACCGTTTTACCATTGAAGCGGTAAGTCTTGCCTTCGCTGCGCTCACTCGCGAGTAGGAAGATTTCGCCTACTGGGAATTTGCGCTCTTGAAGCACATCCAAAATTGTTTCACCGACCGCACCGGTCGCACCTAAAATGGCAACATTATATTGCTGGCTCATTGACTTACCTCAATCTGAAAACCTAGTTCTGCTAATGGAGCAAGGTTACATGTTTTGTTACCCACTAGCGTGACAGCGCTGTATTCACGGCGATCCCAGTAGTTTTTACGCATCAGGTCAAAAGCGCCTGGCTTACTGATTTCACGGCGGAAAAGAGCGTCATCTCTACGCACATCATAGATTAACTGCGTGATGTTATGCAGTGTTGCTTCGTCCCAAGCTCTGTCCAATACCATAGTAGGAACAGGCGCGGTTGGCAGTAAATCGCTGGCATGCGCACGTAATTCGTTATTTAAGAACTCACAGTAGCTGTTGAAAATCATCGTTGTACCGCGAGCTTTCCCTTCCAAGCCGTAGCCTGCAACGTGAGGGGTTGCGAATGCTAGCAGAGGCAGAAGCTCCATATCAACCTCTGGTTCAAATTCAAATACGTCGAGTGCCGCTGTAAAGCCATCATTTTTCAAAAGACGTTGCTTCAAAGCAGCGTTGTCAACGATGGGACCTCGAGCCGCGTTAATCAAAATTTGATCGCTGCGGAGACCATTTAATACCTTCTCATCAATCAAATGATGCGTTGGGTATGGGCCATCTTTGGTGATTGGCGTATGTAGTGTAATGATGTCTGAGCTTTCAATCAGTTCTGTCAACGGAGTAAAGCTACGAGGATCACCAGCCTCTTGTTTGAATGGGTCATTGATGAGAACTTTAATACCCATGCCTTTCAAACATTTCTCTAGGTAGCTACCTACTTCGCCTGCACCAATAATACCTACCGTCTTGTCAAATACCGAGAAACCTTGTTGCTGAGCGAGCACCATCATCACGCTGAACGCGTATTCCGCTACACCCACTTTGTTACACCCTGGCGCAGCAGTGAAGAAAATGCCTTTCTCTTTTAAGAGTGCTTGGTCAACATGATCCATGCCTGCCGTGGCCGTACCAACAAACTTCAGCTTGTTTGCTTTGCTGATCAGGTCAGCATTCACTTTGGTGACTGAGCGAATCATTAGGGCATCAACATCCACTAAATCATCGGCGGTCAGTGTACGACCTGGTTTTAGAATTACGTTACCGAGTTGGCTGAATAGCTCTTCAGCATACGGCATATTTTCATCAACAATAATTTTCATAGCGCCAGCGTTCTAACATCCATTTGTAAGAGTTCGTTTATTCGCAAGATGCGAAACTAAAGCGATTGTGCCCTTTTCCCGAAAAATCTCAAGATATAACACCAATAAACCTCAAGGAGGTAACTTCTATAGAATCAATTGACGGGAAGCCTAGAGAAAAGCAGAAACAGAGAAAAGAAAAAGCCCGGCTAAATAGCCGGGCAAAGTTCCAGAACAAAAGGATCCTATCCCGCTCTCCATGGGATAGAGTCTGCGTCTGTTCGATCAGTGTGACTGATCAAGCTCTGGAAACTGGATTGTTGGCGTTTACAGTACTCTCGCAAGGCGCCAACAAATTCAGTTAACCTTGGTACTTTTTAATAACCAAAGTTGCGTTTGTGCCGCCAAAGCCAAAGCTGTTTGACATTACGGTCGTTAGCTCTGCATCACGTGCTTCTGTCACGATGTCCAGACCTTGTGCTGCTTCGTCCAAGTTTGAAATATTGATGCTTGGAGCAATGAAGTTTTTGTCTAGCATAAGTGTTGAGTAAATTGCTTCGTGCACGCCCGCTGCGCCGAGTGCGTGGCCAGTCATTGCTTTTGTTGCAGAGATTGCAGGGCTGTTCTCACCAAACAATTGTTGGATAGCACCAAGCTCTTTCACGTCACCAACTGGTGTCGATGTGCCGTGCGTGTTGATGTAATCCACACCATCAACGTCTTGCATCGCCATCTTCATACAACGAATTGCGCCTTCACCTGATGGCGCTACCATGTCGTAGCCATCTGATGTCGCACCGTAACCTACGATTTCACCGTAGATTTTCGCACCACGTGCCAGTGCGTGCTCTAGTTCTTCAATAACCAGCATGCCGCCGCCGCCCGAGATAACAAAACCGTCACGGTCTGCATCGTATGTACGAGATGCTTTGTCTGGCGTGTCATTGTATTTGGTTGACAGTGCGCCCATCGCATCAAACATCATAGTTTGAGACCAATCTAGCTCTTCGCCGCCACCAGCAAAAACAATATCTTGTTTGCCTAGTTGAATAAGCTCCATAGCATGGCCGATACAGTGTGCAGATGTTGCACATGCAGAGCTCATTGAGTAGTTCACGCCACGAATCTTAAATGGCGTAGCAAGACAAGCAGAAACAGTAGAAGACATAGTACGAGGAACCATGTAAGGACCAACTCGCTTTACGCCTTTTGCACGCATCGTGTCTGTCGCTACCGTTTGATTGTATGCAGAAGCACCGCCAGAACCTGCAACGATACCGGTACGATCGTTTGAAACCTGCTCTTCTGTAAGACCAGCGTCTGCGATTGCCTGCTCCATTGATAGGTATGCATAAGCAGCCGCATCACCCATAAAGCGCATCTGCTTACGGTCGATGTGTTCCGCCGGGTTGATTTTTAGGTCACCCCATACTTGCGAACGAAGACCGTGTTCTTTGAACTGCTCAGATGCAGTGATGCCAGATTTGCCCGCTTTAAGAGACGCTAGAACTTCTTCGACGTTGTTACCGATACTTGAAACAATACCCATACCGGTGATTACGACTCGTTTCATTATGACATTCCTATAATTCAAAAATCCGCTAGATGATAACTAAGATAGTCAACAAAAGTGGTCAGCTTTCCCATAAATTCGTACAATCGCCCCATTCTTACCGCGCCAAATCACAAATTTGCACCATTATGACTTCAATAAAAAACGCAGAACTTGGTTGGAACGAAGCTGGTACTCCGGTTTCAGACCAATTTGATGATGTTTACTTCTCTAACGTAAACGGTCTTGAAGAGACACGCTACGTTTTCTTAAAACAAAATCATCTCCCAGAAAGATGGCAGGAATTTGACCAAAGACGTTTTGTCATTGGTGAAACAGGATTTGGCACGGGATTAAACTTCTTAGCAGTATGCCAGTGGTTTAGTGAGTTTCGTCGTCAGCATCCGGACGCAACATTGAAAGAGCTGCATTTTATTAGCTTTGAAAAATACCCATTAAGCAAAGCCGATTTAAAGAAGGCGCATGAAGCTTGGCCTGAGCTAGCTGAATACGCGGAAAAGTTACAAAAGCACTACCCTGCTGCTGTGCCGGAGTGTCATCGCATTGTTTTAGAAGACGGCGCAATCACACTCGACCTTTGGTTTGGTGACATTAAAGACTGCATGCCGCAAGTCCCATACAACGAACAAGGTTTGATTGATGCTTGGTTCTTAGATGGATTCGCGCCAAGCAAAAACCCTGAGATGTGGAACCAAGGCCTGTTCAACAACATGGCAAAGCTAGCCAAGCAAGATTGTACAGTTGCCACGTTTACCGCAGCAGGCTTTGTACGTCGTGGTTTGAACGAAGCTGGCTTTACAATGAAAAAGGTGAAAGGTTTCGGCACTAAGCGAGAAATGATCGCCGGCTCTATGGAGCAACGTGAAAAGCAGTCGAACCATCTCCCTTGGTTCAATCGCTCAGCATCTAGCAATCTTGATTCGATTGCCATCATTGGTGGTGGTATAGCTAGCGCGGCGTTAGCGAAAACGTTAGTTCGTCGTGGCCAAAACGTCACCCTTTACTGTAAAGACAAACAACCAGCCAAAGGAGCTTCAGGCAATCGACAAGGAGCCGTTTATCCACTGCTTAATGGCCCGCACACGGGTGTTTCACGAGTGTTTGCTCCTGCATTTTTGTTCGCACGTCAGTTTGTTGAACAAGCAGCACAAGAGATCGATTTTGATCATGGATGGTGTGGCGTAACTCAGTTGATGTGGGATGACAAATCCACAGACAAACTGGAGAAAATACTTGCGGGTAACTTCACTCCAGAGCTCATTCAAAAGCTGTCCGCCGAGGAAACTGCGAACACTATCGGGTTACCTATTGATATGGCGTCTGTGCACTACCCAATGGGAGGGTGGCTGTGCCCTGCCGAGTTAACGCGTGGGTTAATTAAACAATTGGAGAAGACGTCGTTACTCTCAACGAAGTTTGAACATCTTGTTGAGGCATTAGATTGGGATGAAAAGCGTCAGCTCTGGCTACTAACGGCGAGTGGTCAAACATTTGAGCACTCAACGGTTGTGATTGCGAACGGCCATGAGTTCCAGGCATTGAGTCAAACCGCTTCCCTCCCAATGGGGCAAGTGAAAGGACAAGTCAGTCATGCGCCAGCAACCGAAACGCTGAGTCAGCTGAAAACGGTGTTGTGTTACGACGGTTACATGACACCTGTTAACCCAAGTAATCAACACTTGTGTATCGGTGCAAGCTACGACCGCAGTCACCTTGACTACGAATTTGATGAAAACGCCCAAAAAGATAATGCGGAAAAGCTAGTGAAATGTGTACCGAATCAAACATGGGCAAAAGAGGTAGATATCACTGGTAATCAATCTCGCCAAGGTATTCGTTGCGTTAGCCGAGATCACTTACCATTTGTCGGAAATGTGGGCGACTTTGAGACGATCAAAACGCAATACGCCAACTTACAAAATCACAAAGCAGAAGAGGTAGAAACCATTCATCAGTACCCTAACCTATTCTGCTTCTTAGGTTTAGGATCTCGTGGACTGAGCTCTGCACCATTATTAGCTGAAGTGTTGGCCTCCCAGATCTGTGGGGACCCGCTGCCATTACCTGTTGATGTATTGACCGAACTTCACCCAAGTCGAATGTGGGTTCGTAAACTAAGAAAAGGCAAAGCCATTACCGAGCTGTAAGAGTATTCTCTCGTTTTAGTTCCCGACACAGATACGTGTCGGGAATCGCTAACTCACTAAGTTGCTCGTACTGAGATTACTTCAGCAGTGCAACTGCCTGTTTCACTTGCTCTGCCACTTCTGGGTTTACAACCTTACCCGATTCCACGTCAAAATTTTCGTAGAAGCTCGGCACAGATAACGATGCCTTTACATCCGCGCCAAAAAATTGTGCAGAACCTGTCGCCGCCGCAAGAACACTTTGCGCACCACCGGGACCTGGGGAAGTTGCTAAATAAACGACAGGCTTGTTTTGAAATACATTACGCTCAATGCGCGTCGCCCAATCGAACAAGTTTTTATAGGCCGCTGGGTACGAACCGTTGTGCTCTGCGAAGGAAACAACGAGAGCGTCAGCCTCCGCCAAGTCACGTAAAAACGCGACAGCCCCTTCAGCTTGACCTATTTCTTTCTCTTTGTCCTCGCTAAACATTGGCGCTTGATAATCGTTTAAGTCTAGAACATTCACTTGAGCGCCTTCGACTTGATTTGCTGCGTATGTAGCAAGTAGTTTGTTGATTGAGGTAGAGCTGGTAGATGCACCAAATGCGACAATTTTCATGGTTGTAATCCTTTGTTCACGTTTTATGCTGATCAGAATAAAAGTTGAACAGTTTCGCTACAACCACAAAAATTTTATGGAGAGGTTCGAATTTTTCGAAGTAGTAAATGACTAGGATTAAATAAAGGGAGAACGCTGCTTAGGGACTAAGCCTGAGCCTGGAGCTCCTGCCACAAATCACTGACAATCACGCGATCGGCCGGGCTTAACTCGGTACGCGCATTTTCTAAGCTGCTCTCAATGCGTGACTTCAGCTCAGTAATATCGCTAATCCCTTCTTCTTCACAAGACGCCGCGGATAAAGAGATGTGACCACGTAAATAACCACCAGCAAACAATTCATCGTCAGATGCTGTTTCAATTCGAGCATCAATCAGTTCCAGTAGTTTTTCTTCAAATTCAATAATCATGGTGTATCTCTGAGGTTATTAGTGGTTATTTAACGCAAAAGTCCGACGCTTCCAGTGGCTTAGTTTGATAAAATGCGCGCAGGGCATCAGAAAGCATTTTCACTCGCAAAGGCAAGCCAACGTCCAAAATACCTAGCACTTCTTTATGCACTTTTTTCATAAAGCCGAGCCTATCTGGTTCAAAATCGCCGTGTAGATTGTCACAACTCACCGTAAAAGGGAAGCCAGCGCTTTGTGCCAGAATCCATTCATAAGCTTGAGGTCGCACTTCAACTTTCTCAAACTCCGCTTGAACTTCTGCTGTTCGCCCATCGGGTTCATACCAATAGCCAAAATCTTCCAGCAAACGACGCTCTGGACCAGCCACACACCAATGCGAAATCTCGTGTAAAGCAGAGGCGTAAAAACCCCGAGCAAAAATAATCCGATGATGAGGGTGTTCATCATCAGCAGGAAGATAAATAGGCTCATCACCACCTAACTCTAATTTCGTATTAAATTGTTCTAAAAAGGTGTCATTAAAAATGGTGATTAAGTCTTGGTATTCGTGGGTCATCGTCGAGTTTGTACTTCAGTTTGACATGCGCTGCATATTGTCGCTGTTTTTAGCTATGAGGTAAAGGCAACCCCACATTTTTGGTTATTAGTTGAATTTATCTGAACATCGCTTTCTCCATACAATTTCTCATTCGTCAGCGTACTTATTTACCACTACACTCTCGCCTTATTTTGATGCCGTTCAAACCGCTATTTTTAAGCCGTTTGATTACAAGCATGTTGCTGGTTTTAATCACTTTTTAAGAGAGATAGAACCGTTTGTAAGTGTTGTTACTTCGCCTACGCTGATTCTCGTAGAACGTAGTGACTTTTTACGTTGAGTGTTTCCCTATGTTGCTAAGTGTGTTGTATATCATTGGTATCACGGCTGAAGCCATGACAGGTGCGTTAAGTGCTGGTAGAAGAAAGATGGACTGGTTTGGTGTTATGTTGGTGGCCAGCGCAACGGCCATTGGTGGTGGCACCGTACGTGACATTCTATTAGGCCACTACCCTCTTGGTTGGGTAAAAAACCCAGAGTTCCTTGCAATTACGTGTGTTGCAGGTGTGCTAACAACAGGTTTAGCGAAATGGGTGATTAAGCTGAAAGGTCTGTTCATTCGCCTCGATGCATTAGGTTTAATCGTGTTTAGTATCATCGGAACAAAAATTGCGATGGGCATGGGCTTGCACCCTGGTATTTGTATGGTTTCAGCGTTAGTAACTGGTGTATTCGGTGGGCTACTTCGCGACTTAATCTGTCGCCAAACACCATTGGTACTGCATGAAGAGCTTTACGCTTCTGTCGCTCTTATCGCATCAGGAATGTACTTAGCGCTATTAGAATTCAATGTTCCCGATGTCACTGCCACTATTATTACACTGGTTACTGGTTACATGTTGCGTATGGCTGCGGTACGCTTTAAGTGGCGTCTGCCTTCTTTCCATTTGGAAACCGAAGGCTCGATTCATTAAGCAAAAACTACTTAAACAAAAAAGGTTGCCTGATAAAATTGTGCCACCCGCGATTCAGTGAGTGGCATAATTTTATATTCAGTCATCCTGAACAGCGACGAAGGAGCATGATTCAGGATCTATTATCCGAGCACTCTGTTGTCAGAGATGTTTCTTTCTCTTTTCATCGTGCTGAAATTAGATTCCTAGTCTCGCTATAGCTCGCTGGAATGACACAAAGCTCTTAAATCTTCGGTGTTTCAGTTGTTACGCCATGGTTTTGACCACGGTGGCGTAGTAAATGATCCATCACCACAATAGCCAGCATCGCTTCTGCGATAGGCACAGCACGAATACCCACACATGGGTCATGACGACCTTTGGTGATCAACTGAGTTGGTTCACCTTCTTTTGTGATGGTCTCACCCGGCACAGTGATACTTGATGTTGGCTTAAGCGCAATGTTAGCGACAATGTCTTGACCAGTCGAGATACCGCCAAGAATGCCACCCGCATGATTACTACCAAAACCTTCAGGAGCAAGCGTATCACGGTGCTGACTGCCTTTTTGGTTTACCACGTCGAAACCGTCTCCGATTTCCACGCCTTTCACCGCGTTGATGCTCATTAGTGCGTGCGCGATGTCTGCATCCAAACGGTCAAATACGGGTTCCCCAAGACCAACAGGCACGTTAGTTGCCACAACCTGGATTTTTGCGCCAATAGAGTCGCCTTCTTTTTTCAGGTCACGGATAAGTTGGTCAAACGCTTCTACTTTGTCAGCATCAGGGCAGAAGAATGCATTGTTCTCGATTTCGCTCCAATCTACCTTGTCGATAGATACATCACCCATTTGTGACAAGTAAGCACGAATCTCAACACCAAACTCATCTTTTAAGTATTTCTTCGCGATTGCACCAGCCGCCACACGCATTGCGGTTTCACGAGCTGAAGAACGGCCGCCACCGCGATAGTCGCGGATGCCGTATTTTTGGTGGTAAGTGTAATCAGCATGACCCGGTCTGAACTTATCTTTGATGTCAGAGTAGTCTTTTGAGCGCTGATCGGTGTTTTCAATTAGCAAACCGATCGATGTGCCCGTGGTTTTGCCTTCAAAAACGCCAGAAAGAATTTTAACTTCATCCGGTTCACGACGTTGTGTGGTGTAACGTGATGTGCCTGGACGACGGCGGTCGAGATCGATTTGTAGATCTGCTTCTGTAATTTCCAACCCCGGAGGACATCCGTCTACGATACATCCCAGTGCGATACCGTGACTTTCCCCGAATGTCGTCACTCGGAAATGTTGTCCGATACTGTTTCCTGCCATTACTTCCTCAAGTTTTTATCGCCACGCTCTCTCAAAACAGAGCATAGCTGCTTTCCAATTCTTCGTGGATTCATAGTGGCTTTATTACGTTTTGATGTAAAGAGTTAATATCGGCGAGGTATGCATAAAAAAAACACCGAGCATAAAGCTCGGTGTTTTGATGTTTAGTGCAAGACTCTATTAGTCTTTGTACAGTTTAAACTCTTCTGCACACTCAACCAGCTGGTCACGCGTTAGCATAAATACGCCATGACCGCCGTTCTCGAACTCAATCCAAGTAAATGGAATCTCTGGATACTGTTCCATCATATGAATCATTGAGTTTCCGACTTCACAAATAAGAATGCCGTTATCTGTTAGATAATCTGGCGCGTTAGCAAGAATACGACGCACTAGTTTTAGACCATCCGTACCCGCAGCTAAACCAAGCTCAGGCTCATGCGTGAACTCATCTGGCAGGCTGTTCATGTCTTCTTCATCCACATATGGTGGGTTGGACACGATTAGATTGTATTTCTCTTTTGGAAGATCACGGAACAAATCAGAGCGAATTGGGAACACTTGCTGCTCCATGCCGTGATCTTGTACGTTTTGCTCAGCCACTTGTAGAGCATCTGTAGAGATGTCGATAGCATCCACTTCTGCTTCAGGGAAAGCGTGCGCACAAGCAATCGCGATACAACCAGAACCCGTACATAGGTCCATGATGCGCGTAGGCTCTTCCACCAACCAAGGTTGGAATTCCGCTTGAATCAATTCGCCGATAGGAGAACGTGGCACAAGTACACGCTCATCAACGAAGAACTCAAGACCGCAGAACCATGCTTTGTTGGTTAGGTATGCTGTTGGCGTACGCTCGTTGATGCGTTTTACTACGCGCTCAACAATACGCAGACGCTCGCTTGTCGTTAGGCGAGAGTTCAATACGTGCGGAGGCACATCAATCGGCAAGTATAAGGTTGGCAGGATAAGCTGAACTGCTTCATCCCACGCATTATCAGTACCATGACCGTAAAACAGGTTCGCTGCATTAAAGCGGCTTACCGTCCAACGAATCATATCTTGAAGGGTATGCAGCTCCGATACCGCTTCTTCTACAAAAATCTTATCCAAAATTGCCTCCGAAAAGCGCTACAATACTGCCAATAAAGTTTATTAATGAAATTGTTTACCTAATGAGCCAAAAAGACACCGAGAACGATGACGATTTCGCCTTGTTTCAGGAAGCAGTACAGGGCGTAAAAAAGTTGCGACAGGATACCATAATCCAGCAACCAAAAAAAAATACTAAGCAAAAAGAAATCAAGCGCTCCAACCGTGAAGCGAGTGACTCTGAATTTTACTTTTCAGACGAGTTTGTCCCTCTATTAAACGATGAAGGTCCAACTCGTTATGCACGTGACGACGTCTCCACTTATGAAGTCAAACGTCTACGTCGTGGCGTGTATGTACCGGACGTGTTCCTCGATATGCACGGCATGACACAGCAAGAAGCAAAACGCGAGCTTGGTGCGATGATAGCCTATTGCATCAAAAACGAGATTCATTGCGCGTGTGTGCAACATGGTATTGGGAAACACATCCTGAAACAGAAAGCCCCACTTTGGTTAGCACAGCATCCTGACGTTATGGCTTTTCACCAAGCGCCACTAGAATTTGGTGGTGATGGTGCGTTGTTAGTGTTGCTTTCAATTCCTGAAAAGTAACAAGCTTGCTGTAGACACGACGAAACGAAAAGGCAGGGATCTCCTGCCTTTCTTATTCTGTCTCTAATTTGCAAACGCTTATTTTGGTTTAGACACTTATGGCGTAATATGCCATAGCACTTCACCATTTTGTGTTTGTAAATCATATTCAATGCACACTAGGCCTGATGTAGGAAACATCGGAGGTGTCATGTCTTTTACAAACTCTGAAGTCAGATAACCGACCAAAGGCAAATGCGATACGAACAAAAGCGAGTCCAATTGTTCGACTTCGATTAACGCACTTGCGAAATCGAAGACATGCTCGGACTGGCCATAAGGTGTAATATCTTCACAAGTTTCAATGCTTTTTGCAGAGAAATACGCACTGATCTCTTGCCAAGTTTGTTGAGCTCTAATGTACGGACTCACCAACACTTTATCGAATTGCGCAAAACCCTGTTCTTTACAGGCTCTAGCAACCGCTTCTGATTCGACTCTGCCTCTTGGGGTCAATTGTCGTGCTGCGTCTGAATCTGCAAAATGCTCGGCTTCACCGTGACGCATGATGAATATTTTCATGTTATTTCCTAGGGATAGCTAACGCTACCAAAAGGTTGACTGCTATCTTTATTAGATAGACGGGGCTAACTTTAACAATGACGAAACAAAAATACTGATATAATTATCTGTTCATTATACCAATTCGCTTGTTAAAGATAGCGACTTTCTTAACAATCTATTAAAAGAATGTACTCAGCTCATCACACTATTTAACTGTGCAATGAGTTCAGAGCATTCACTCAAACAGTTCTTCCCCATACGCAAACGCGATGGGCCTGTGCAGAAGTCTACGAATAACAAAAATACGGCAAGCAGTATTTGTCGAAACGCAAACTTTGCGCCCCCCGCGAGGGGAGCCTACATTACTGTAATGCGAAATCTGGAGACGCATCGTGCATCTAAGTCCTAACGATTCAAATCAATACCGCTACATTACCTTGAGCAATGAACTGCGTGTACTGCTGATTCATTCCGATACAGCTCAACAGTCGGCAGCTGCTCTGGCAGTGAACGTTGGACACTTCGACGACCCAAACGATCGCCAAGGTCTGGCACACTATTTAGAACACATGCTTTTTTTGGGTACGGAAAAATACCCTAAAGTGGGCGAGTTTCAAAGCTATATTAGCCAACACGGTGGAACAAACAACGCTTGGACTGGTACAGAGCACACTTGTTTCTTTTTCAATATTGCTCCAAATGCCTTTGAAAGTGCCTTAGATCGATTTAGCCAATTTTTTACCGCACCTTTGTTTAACGAAGAAGCATTAGACAAAGAACGCCAGGCTGTCGACTCCGAATACAAGCTCAAACTCAATGATGATTCTCGTCGCCTGTATCAAGTTAACAAAGAAGTCATCAATCCAGAGCACCCGTTTTCAAAATTCTCTGTCGGAAACTTAGATACTCTTGGCGACCGAGATGGTAAATCCATCCGCGACGAAATTGTGGAGTTTCACCACTCTCAGTATTCCGCCGATTTGATGACACTGACTCTATTTGGGCCACAGCCGCTCGATGAACAGCAAGCTTGGGTAGAAGCCATGTTTGCCGACATCCCAAATCACCATCTTCGTGGAAAATCGATTGATGTACCGATCGGCAATGAGGAAAGCACGGGCATTTTGGTTCAAGTCGAGCCGCTCAAAGAGTTCCGTAAACTGATTCTCACATTCCCCATGCCGGGAATGGATGCGCATTATAGCGTGAAGCCACTCTCCTACTTTGCTCACCTGTTGGGTTATGAAGGAGAAGGCAGTTTGATGCTTCAACTCAAAGAAAAAGGCTGGATTACCTCTCTCTCAGCGGGCGGCGGCGCGAGTGGCAGTAACTACCGAGACTTTACCGTAAGCTGCACCCTGACGCCAAACGGCTTAGATCATGTTGATGATATCGTTCAAGCGGTTTTTCAATACCTCTCGATGATCAAACAAGACGGGTTAGATGAATGGCGCTATCTCGAAAAACAAGCGGTATTAGAATCGGCTTTCCGCTTCCAAGAGCCATCGCGCCCAATGGATCTCGTCAGCCATCTGGTGATCAACATGCAGCACTATCAACCGGAAGACACGGTTTATGGTGACTACAAAATGGCGGGCTACGATGAGGAGTTACAGCGTTCATTGCTGCGATACTTAACCATCGATAATGTACGCGTCACTTTGATTGCTAAAGGCCTGGAATACAACCGTACTGCCGAATGGTACTTTACCCCGTACTCCGTCACACCTTTTAGTGAAGGCCAACGTCGTTTCTATCAACAAATCGACCCAAGCTGGCAATTCGTCTTACCGAAAAAGAACCCTTATATTTGCTACGACCTCGACCCCATGCCACTCGAAAATGGTGATTCGCTGCCAGAGTTGATTGAGGATCTCGAAGGGTTTCGGCTGTGGCATTTGCAAGATGACGAATTTCGCGTGCCTAAAGGTGTCGTTTATGTCGCTATCGACAGCTCTCATGCCGTTGCATCACCAAAGAACATCGTCAAAACGCGCTTATGTGTAGAGATGTTCCTCGATTCGCTAGCAAAAGAAACCTATCAAGCAGAAATCGCAGGGATGGGTTACAACATGTACGCTCACCAAGGTGGCGTGACCTTAACCCTCTCAGGGTTCAGTCAAAAGCTGCCTCAGTTGCTAGAAATGATTCTGCACCGTTTTGCTTCTCGAGATTTCAGCCCTGCTCGCTTTGAAACCATCAAACAACAACTGTTACGAAACTGGAGAAATGCTTCACAAGATCGCCCTATTTCGCAGCTGTTTAACGCACTTACTGGGTTACTTCAACCCAATAACCCGCCTTTCGCAACCTTAGTCAAAGCGCTAGAAGAAATCGAAGTCGATGAACTCTCGGTATTCGTAGAATCCATTCTTGCAGAACTGCACGTTGAAATGTTTGTTTACGGAGACTGGCAACGCCAGCAAGCCCATGACATGGCAACGACCTTAAAGGATGCTCTAAGAGTTAACGAGCAACGTTATGAAGAGGCACTTCGTCCTCTCATTATGCTAGGTAAAAATGGCAGTTTTCAACGTGAGGTGCATTGTAATCAGCAAGATTCCGCGGTCGTTATTTACCACCAGTGCGAGGATATTGAGCCTCGTAGTATCGCGCTATACTCATTGGCCAATCACCTTATGTCGGCAACGTTTTTCCACGAAATCCGTACCAAGCAGCAATTAGGTTACATGGTAGGCACTGGCAATATGCCGCTAAATCGTCACCCTGGTATTGTACTGTATGTGCAGTCACCTAATGCAGCACCTGCCGAGCTGGTTACCTCAATCGATGAGTTTTTAAATGCCTTTTATATGGTGCTGTTAGAGTTAAACGATTACCAATGGCACAGCAGTAAGCGCGGCTTGTGGAACCAAATAGCAACGCCGGACACCACACTTCGAGGACGGGCTCAACGTCTTTGGGTTGCGATAGGAAATAAGGACACTGAGTTTAACCAACGTGACAAGGTACTGGCGGAGTTGAAGAAGCTGACGCGCGCAGACATGATTCGCTTCGTTGTGAACGAATTGAAACCTCGTACTGCAAATCGTTTGATCATGCACTCTCAAGGTCAAGCGCATTCGGAGGCTCCGCGCATCCATCTAGGACAAGAAATAGGATCGATTGAAGAGTTCCAACTTCGGCCAAAAGATTGCGGCTTGGGGTGATCTAGTTGCGCAGAAATAAAATTGTCGATTACTAGAATGTACCTACAAACCCATGAGGTTGTCGGTCTCATAGATTGAATCGGCACCATAATTGGCAGAAAATTGAAATTACGCCATTGCGGCTTATCTCTAATTACCGCACTAAAAATAACTTAATGAGGTAATCATGAAAAAAGCACTTTTACTTGTGGCTCTTATACTGCCATTGGCATCTGCTTACGCTGAAATCTCAGTCAAAGGCGATGGCTTCGAATTAAGTGACGACTGTGTGCGCCTTAGCGGAGACAATGTATCCATCAAATCAGATGATTGCTCTTCAAAGCAGTGGAATGATAAAGACAAAAAAGGTAACAGCAGCGTTCACGGGGACGACAACCCAGGTAAAGGCCACAATAAAGATAAGAAAGACAAGAAGAAGTAACCATTTCTTCTTTATGAAAAAGGCTTGCCACTGGCAAGCCTTTTTCTCTACCGAAGCAACGTTTAATAGAACGTTGTCCCTTCACCAGCTCGAGTAAGCAAACCATCACATGGCGCGTAACGATCGCCATACTTCGATGCAAACTCATTCATTTTCTCTACGAGCTCTTTAATGCCAAATTGGTCCATGTAACGGAACGGACCACCCAAGAACGGTGGGAAACCAATACCAAATATCGCGCCAATATCACCGTCACGTGGCGAGCGAATGATGCCATCATCCAAACAACGTACCGCTTCATTCAACATTGGCAGCACACAGCGCAACGCAATATCGTTATCGCTTAGCTTAGATTCAGGGTCGAGCTTAAGCAGTTTGTAAATCGATTTGTCGACATCTTTCTTCTTGCCCTTGTAAGTGTAAAAGCCCTTACCACTCTTGCGTCCTTTACGTCCATCATTTAACAAGATATCAAACACATCCGGGCCTTTGAATCGGTCACCTAACTCATTAACCAGAATCGGCATAATTTTCGCGCCAATGTCGACACCGACTTCATCCAGTAAGGTAATCGGGCCGACAGGGAAACCAAAGTCAAGCAACGCCGTATCAATCTTTTCGATCGGTTCGTTAGCCAACAAAATATGCGCCGCTTCGTTCATGTATGGCGCAAGAATGCGGTTCACGTAAAAGCCCGCTTTGTCTTTCACTACGATCGGGGTTTTACCTTGCTTCTTAGCAAGTGCAACAACTGTTGAAACGGTTTCATCTGACGTCGTTTCATGCGGAATCACTTCCACCAAAGGCATTTTTTCTACTGGGCTGAAGTAATGCAAACCAACTACGTTTTCTGGACGCTCTGCTTTTTCTGCAATTTTGTGGATAGGCAACGAAGAAGTATTGGTCGCAAAGATAGTTTCTGTCTTAGCGTTTGCTTCAATGTCCGCCACCATTTTTTGCTTAAGATCTAAGTCTTCAAAAACCGCTTCAATTACGACATCAATATGATTAAAACTGGTAAAATCGACACCACCAGACAGTTGCAGCATTTTCGCTTGCAGATCGGCCTTGGATAGAATGCGACGTTTGCGCTGTTTCTCAAATAACTTGTAGTTGTAGTTGAGCGCATTTAAAACGCCATCGTTGCTAACGTCTTTGATGCGAACAGGTACTTTTGCTTTTGCAACAGACACATGGCTGATTCCGGCGCCCATCAGACCACCACCAAGCACACCAACTTTATGAACTGGTGCTGGTTTCGCATCCGTGCCATTTTCTTTCTTCATTTCTGTTGTGGCAAAGAAGATCGAACGGAGCGCTTTTGACTCTGAGCTCATCACAAGCTCACCGAAGCGCTTCGCTTCAAGTTCTTGACCTTTAGCGAAGCCTTTCTCTAAGCCATGTTGAATAACTTCTAGAATTGCAACCGTTGCTGGATAGTTACCGCGAGTTTTTTGATTCGTTTTCTTCGCAGCTTGCTCAAATACAAACTTGCGCCCTAGCCCGCTACCAGACATCACCTTTTCTTTCGTCGATAGCTTTTTCGTGCCCTTGTTTTTACCTTTGTCGATAAACTGTTTTGCTACGTCGAGCAAAATGGTGTCAGGCACACAGGCGTCCACAACGCCCAATTTTTTAGCTTTCTTCGCACGAAGTTGTTTACCCGTCAGGATCAAGTCCAACGACGGTAACAGGCCAATCAAACGTGGCAGACGCTGAGTACCACCAGAACCTGGCAATAAACCAAGTTGTACTTCTGGCAGACCTAAACGCGTTTTGTCAGAATCCGTACAAACACGATAATCACATGCAAGAGCCAGTTCTAAACCACCGCCCAAACATGGGCCATGAATAGCCGCAACGACAGGATAAGGTAAGTCCGATAGCTGCTGGAACAACTCCTGACCTTGCCTTGCTAAGGCTTCCGCTTCACTTGCTGTGGTGCATGCTTCTAGCATTCGAACATCAGCACCCGCAACAAAATTGTCCGGTTTTAGGGAGTGGATGATCATCCCTTTAATACCACTGGAGTCTTTTAGCTGAGCAAAAATTTCTTTCATTTCGTCAGCAAAAGCCGCCTGCAGCGTATTCATTTTTTCATTAGGAACATCAATTGCTAACCAAGCAATATTTTGCTCATCAACCTTTAGACTAAATGCTTTTTGCTCGCTCATTACTCAACCTCCAGAATCATTGCCGCACCAAGACCACCAGCAGCACATGCGGTATTCAATGCAATACCACCGCCACGGCGTTTTAGCTCTCGTAGGGTTTGCGTCATCATACGCGCACCAGTCGCAGCAAATGGGTGACCATAAGCAATTGATCCGCCAAGCACGTTGAACTTATCCATGTCAATTTCACCAATCGCTTTTGAGCGACCAAGGTTTTCTTGAGCAAACTTATCGGAAGCAAACATCTTCACATTCGCCAATGCTTGAGCAGCAAAGGCCTCGTGCATGTCGATCAACGTCAGGTCTGACAGTTCCAAGCCTGTATTTTCAAGCACTTTCGCTGTGGCATAAGTCGGCCCCATCAGCATGTCCTTTTCCACGCCGATAGCAGAGAATGCATAACCTCGGATGTAACCAAGAACCTCCATTCCGAGCTCTTTCGCTTTACCTTCTCGCATCAACATCACTGCCGCACCACCATCAGTCAATGGCGTACTGTTCGCAGCCGTAACACTGCCATACTGACGATCAAACGCAGGTCGCAATTTCGCGTATCCCTCAACCGTTGAGTCATGACGGATATTGTTGTCTTCCGAAATCCACTTTTTGTATGGTTCAGGGAAAGCCGTCATCACTTCATCTTGGATTTTTCCTTCTTTCCAAGCTTGAGAAGCCAGCGTATGAGAACGATGTGCAAGCGCATCCTGTTCTGCGCGAGAAATACCATGTGTTTTAGCCATTTGCTCTGCAGTTTGTCCCATGGATAAACCCGTAGAGTACTCTGCTACTGCTGGTGGCACTGGCATCAGGTCTTTAAAGCTCAAGTTTTTGAGGATACTAAGCTTCTGACCCATTGTTTTTGTCTTACTAAGAGCAAGCAGATTAGCGGCCAGTTTCTTTGATACGCCAATAGGCAGGACGGAAGAAGAGTCTGCACCGCCAGCAATACCAATATCGATGGTTCCCGCCATGATGCTTTCTGCGACATTAACCGCCGCTTGAAAACTCGTCGCACACGCTCGAGTCACACTGTATGCATCAGTATGGATGTTCATACCAGTGCCTAACACGATTTCTCGTGCGATGTTTGGCGCTTCAGGCATTTGTACTACTTGTCCAAATACCACTTGTTCGATTAGCTTCGGATCAATATCTGTTCGAGCAAGCATTTCGCTTACTACCATTTTCCCTAAATCGACCGCTGGCACTTGGCTAAATTCCGTGCTTTGACGAGCAAAGGGAGTTCGAAGCCCCGCGACAATAGCGACACGCTCACCATTGCGTGTTTTTACTTCCTGCTTGCCCATTGTTTCTCCTTAAATACAAGAGGTCTGACCTGATGCATTGTAATGAATTTGTTAAATTTATCAAACGTGCGTTTAAATAAACGTGAAGCAAGTAGTTCAATTACTCTACTTCTTTGATTCTTATGCGATTACTAATGGTTAACTATAGAGAGTTAAAACGGTAAGAGGTATACGGAAAGTAAAATCGAAGCAAAAAAAAACCACACATAACTGTGTGGTCGGAATATCTATAAAACAATTAACTTACGCCAATTGAAAAGTAATCAGTTTCCTGATTAGGAGAAAGTAAAGTCAGCCTTCAAAAGGAAGTGTCATCTTGCTCAACATGTTAGTCGCAATGACTAACGAGATGACAAGGTGTACTATAACCCCTTCACTGCTTGATATTTTGAAATAGATCAATTTTATAGTGATTTTACGAGTTTTAAGCTCACCTAAAGCGATTATTGATTCAAAACAATTCAAGAATCCACCATCAGAAGTCCCTTTTAATGCTCCATCGAGTGAACTTATCCAAGCCATTGATTACTAATGATGATATTGTTAACAATATATATCAATTCGTGTTCGATGATATCTGACATTTGCGTATACACTTTTAGGTAACCACATGGCTTATTGTGTCAAAGGGGTTGCATGACAAATCCTGCAACCAAAACCGCTAAGCGATGAAGCAAGTAAAGTCATGCTCAGAACAAATAAGAAACTCACAGAGCGAGGATGGAGGCTCCTGTGGCCATATTAAAAATGTTTGGAAAGAAAAATTCCAACAGTCCGGTCAACTCTGATATGGACAAGCAAAGAAAATACGAAGCGCTCGTCCGAGGGTATCATCGTGACTTGTACCGCTACGCATATTGGTTGTGCAAAGATAAAGCGGTCGCGGAAGATCTAGTTCAGGAAACCTGTCTTAGAGCTTGGAAGTCACTCGATAGCCTCCAAGACGAAAAAGCTGCCAAGTCTTGGCTCATCACAATATTGAGACGAGAAAATGCGCGCCGCTTCGAACGTAAACAATTTGATTTAGTTGATATCGATGATTACGGCAATGATGCTAAAGTCAGCGATGACTCACATCATCAGCAAGAATGGCTGCAGGCACAGATCATGAAGCTCGATGTTGAATATCGTGAGCCTTTATTTCTCCAAGTTGTTGGTGGTTTCAGTGGAGAAGAAATTGGTGACATTCTTGATTTAAATAAAAACACAGTGATGACTCGACTATTTCGCGCTCGTAATCAACTTAAAGAGATGTTGGATTCTCAAGATACCAAGAGAGGACAAAAGAATGGATGATTTAGAATTTCGTCGTCGTATTTTGTCGGATCCAAAACAAAAGGATGAAGAGATTCTGCAAGCTTTAGCTGGTAGCGACGCCAACAATAAGTTTGTTGATGACGTTTTGGATCTCGATGTAAAAATTAAACAAGCCATGAATGTGGATGTACCCGAAGATCTCGCAGATAAGATTTTATTTAGCCAGACGTCGAGTGCACTTGATGAAGAGAAGGTCGTAAGACCAAACTTTGTCCGCAAAGCAATGGCACTTGCCGCTTCTATTGCGTTCACCGCAGGGTTATTAGTTGGCCAAGTAAACTGGGGAAATGTTTTGGTGTCTCCAGCACAAGCCAGTTTAGCGGATACCGCGATGAAACACGTTATTCATGAAGAACCGTTTGTTCGTCATCTTGATGAGGATGTACCGAGCTCGCAAATTAATGCGAAAATGTCGCCATTTCATTACCAGTTTAGTGAAAACTTTCCATATCACGTTTACTACCTAAACCACTGCGGTTTTGGTGAATCCAATGCGGTGCATATGGTGTTCCAAGGTCCAAAAGGTAAAGTAACGTTATTTATTACTGGTATTCCAAGCGAACAAAGTACCGACTTTAATAAGGATGGCATGACCGGAATCGTTCAGCCCGTCGGGAGTTCAAGCCTGATTTTAGTCGGGGAAGAAGGTGAAAATATTGATGCGCTCGCTACGACTCTTGCATCAATGATTAAGCCGATGTAACAACTTCGACGATTTCCAGCCTTCAAAAGGTTAAATGCCGCTAAATGATCTTATTTAGCGGCATTTTTGTATAAATAGAACGCAAAACATTCACCATCGCTATACCATTTAGAGCTTAAACTCTAAATTATGCATTTTAAGTGCAATTTCCCGTCTTTTAGACATCATTTCTGCAATTTTTATTCAATTTTATCCAATGGTCGGATTTGTCCAAGCAATTATTGATACTACTATCTGCGCCACTGAGCAAAAGCTCAATTTATCGTCCAAAGAGACGAATCTAATAAGGAAAAACAAATGACTCAGAACACGCGTCTGTTTAAAAAGACTCTCCTAGCAGTAACGGTAGCTTTTGCCTCAGGTCAATCGATGGCAGCGGGTTTCCAAATCAACGCTCAATCAGCAACTGGCATCGGCCGTGCATTTGCTGGTGATGCAGTAATCGCAGATAATGCAGCAGTAATGGCTCGTAACCCAGCAGCAATGGCTCTGTTTGATAAAATGGAACTTTCGCTAGGTTTCGAAAGCATTACTTCAATGATTGAAGTGAAAGATGCGAAATATTGTGGTTCAACGTGCCAAGTAGCACCAACACTGTTCAAGCCTGTCGACTCAAACTATGACGACGCTGGCGATACTTCTATTGCACCGAACATTCATCTAATCGTTCCTGTAAATGACAAGTTTGCATGGGGCGTAAACGCATACTCTAATTTCGGTACTAAAACAGAATTCGACAATAGCTTTGCGGCAAAAGAATATGGCGGCTTAACTGATGTTAAGAGCGTAAACTTTGGCCTTGCAGGTTCTTACCGTCTCAATGAACAATGGAGCTTTGGTGCTGGTTTAGATTTAATCTACGGCCAAGGTACAATGAAGCGTGAACATGCTGCAATAGGCACACTCGTCGATGTAGACGAAGCTGATGGTTGGGCTGTAGGTTTCAATGTTGGTACTGTGTACGAGCTAGATGAAAACAATCGATTTGGTCTTGCATACCGTCATAGTCCAGAAATGGAAGCAAAAGACGATAAAGGTCAAAAAATCACACTACCTTTACCAGATATGGCCGAGTTCTCCGGCTTCCACAAAATTCAAGACACTAAGTTTGCTGTACACTACAGCATCCAATACATTGGCTGGGAAACTTTCGATCAAATTGAATTCTCTAACTTAAAAGGCTCTCCTCTTGGCTCATCGTACGATAAACAGTACCAGTGGCAAGATGGTTGGCACTACTCGATTGGTGGTACATATTACCTAAGTAATAACTGGACACTTCGTGCTGGTTACATGTACGACACGAGCGCCCAAGCTGACTTAACGTCTGTTTCCGTTCCTGACTCAGATCGCCAATGGTTCTCTACCGGCTTTACTTATCACATTGATAGTAAATCAAATGTCGACTTTGGCTTTACGTACCTAATGGGTAAAGATGTTGAGGTAAATGAATCAACACCTAACCCAATGTACAACCCAAGTGACGCTCAAAGCCCTCAAAATATCTCGAGCTTGTCAGCAACAACACGCGCTGATGCTATTCTATTCGGCTTACAATACAGCCGTAGCTTCTAAACGCTTCGCTGTTAGTTAGTAGAAAAATACTTTATATAAAAGGCTGGATTTCCAGCCTTTTTTCATATCTGCGATTTATTGCCCACTCAATTTGAGTGAACACGTGTATCTAAATCTCACAATTAGGACGCACAACTGTTCGCTGAATTCCGTTTACAAGCCTTTCACAGTTAGATAATTAAACCACCCAATCAACACTTGGAAGCATAATATTCCAAATGACTACTTATACTGGATTTTCATTTCTAAAGTAAAAACTCTACCTTTAAACTTTCGTCCCACGTTATAAATAAATCAGCGAACATTCGAATGAAAACCAACAAGACTCTTCTATCAACAGCAGTGGCATTAAGCCTACTTGGCGCAACGGGCATGGCTAACGCAGCAGGTTTCCAACTTGCTGAATATTCTGCAACAGGCCTAGGTCGAGCATATGCTGGTGAAGCTGCAATGGCTGACAACGCAAGTGCACAATGGCGTAACCCAGCAATGCTAACTTATTTGGAAGGCACTCAAGTGTCCGTTGGTGCAATCTATGTGAACCCAAATATTGATATTGAAGGTGATGTAAACTTCCACGGTAGCACTTCTTCTGCATCTTCAGATGACTTCGCACATGATGCAATCATTCCAAACTTCTACCTATCACACCAATATAATGAGAAATTCGCGATTGGTTTGGCATTTGGCACCAACTACGGCATGGAAACCGATTTAGGTAAAGGCTTTGGTGCCTCGCACTTCGGTAACGAAGCAAGCGTAACGACAATGGAAGCGAACTTGAACGCAGCTTACAAAGTCAATGAATCAATCAGCGTTGGTGGTGGTATCCGTTACATCATCGGCGAAGGCAGCTTTGGCGCAGCAGCTCCTAAGAATAACGTTGTAGGGTTAAATCCTGAAACTAATCAACCAATCAGTGTTCCTCAAGGTACCGCTCTAAAATACATGGAAGGTGACGATACCGCTTGGGGCTGGCAAGTTGGTACAGCATGGCAGATCAATGAAAATAACCTTATCGGCTTCGCGTACAAATCTGAAGTTGAACTAAAGCTTGAAGGCCATGCTGAAGGTCTTGGTTTTGGCTTCGGTACTTCTGAACGCGACAACGGCTACATGTATCTAAACCTGCCTGCAACGGCTGAGTTAGCAAGCTTCCACCAAGTAACAGACCAACTTGCGTTACACGCAAGCGTTAACTGGACGGATTGGAGCTCTTTCGAGAAATTGGAAGCACGTCTAAATACTGCTGGCACGCATATGGTTAAAGTAGAAAACTGGGAAGACAACTATCGCTTTGCTGTTGGTGCTACTTACCAGCTTGATCCTAAGCTAGCGCTACGCACTGGTATTGCATACGATACTTCAGCGGTAAGCGACAAAAACCGCACGATTACTATTCCAGAAACTGACCGTACTTGGCTAAGTATTGGCGCAACGTACGATTGGACGAAAGACTTCAGCCTAGACGCTGGCTTCACCTATATTTTTGCGAAAGACGCACCAATCGTTGAGTCTCGTGGTTACAAGTCAGACGACACTGCAGAACAAGTCGGCGGCCAATTTGTAGGCGAAACTACGGGTAATGTTTGGCTAATCGGTGTTCAAGCAAACTACCGTTTCTAACCAAGCTGCAAAATACAAAAAAGGCTTAGCATCAGCTAAGCCTTTTTTCATTTCTCTATTGTCAAGAACAACGCTTAAAAGTCTTCTAGATATTCATCTAAATACTCTTCTTCTTCGATGTTAACTTCTTCTACCGTTTCAACTTCTGCTTTAAAGTTTTGACGCTGGATATAAACATCGCGAGTTAGAATATATGGATCCGGCGACGAGTCTAGCTGCGCTTCTTGCGGTACTAATAAAGCACGCTTCTCCATTCCTTCAAACGCCCACTTACCCAAACTCGCCCAGAAGTTGAGATAAGAGAGGGGTAAATACGTACTATCTACGGTATCTGTCACTTCACGTAAGGTATACGGACCATAACCTGGAACCATGAAGTAAGGACCATTTCCAACACCATAGTGGCCTACTGCATCACTGAACGCTTTCTCGTCGTACTTCGTAATACCCGCGGCACTTGCAATATCGAATAAACCGAAAATACCGAACGTCGAGTTAATCCAAAAACGGTTAAAGTGGTCCACGGCTTTCGTACCATTACCCATGATTAAGTTATTAACCATGCTTGCTGGCTCATCTAAGTTCGATAAGAAGTTAGCGATACCAGAACGAATAGGAACTGGCGTGTATTCTACATACGCAAGTGATACAGGACGAACCAAATACGGATCTAAATATTCGTAGTTGAGTTCCCACATGGTTCGGTTAAAGCCTTCCAACGGGTCATACACATCAGAAGTCGTTTGATTTGTTTCTTGTCCTGTTACTGCTTCATCAGGCGCACTTGAACAGCCAACCAGTCCAACGGCTAACAGCAACAAGAAGGTAGATTTACCCTTGTTATACATTTTATTTTCCATAACGACTATTAATGTACCTAAGTCACCCCGATTAACCATTGTACGTATGTTGAGCAGGATACATAGTAAAGATGACTCAGATATGGGAATAAATAAAGGCCAGCAATCGCTGGCCTTCGGTATTCTACTCGATCGTTTAGAGTCATACCACTAAAGGCAACTGACTCTACCTCGTTGTCATGTTTCAGAGACAGATGTTAACAATTAATACTGCTGATCAATGGTCACTTCTACTGGTGCGCCAAATTCAACGACGTCACTTTCTCCGTGCCAATCTTGATCACGCGTTGCTACGTTACCGTCAGAATCTACACGCACACGGACGATTAGCTTATCGAGTGTAGATAACTTTTGCCCTTGCATCATGGCATTGCCATCATCTAATACGACTGTGCGAGGGAAAGTACCTAGCGGATAACGAGCAGCAGCCACAGGCATTGGGGAGCCATCTGAACGATGTACTGACACAATCAGAACTGCGTTTGGATCCAACTGAGCATTTGGTGCCACATTAATTGTCACAGCTACACTCTTATCCGGTGAAACCGCTTCGCCCATTTGCTTACGAGCACTCTCAATACTGCGTGACAACATCTCGTAGCGACTATCTTCTGGACCAATCATTTGCTGCATGATTCCCCAGTACTTGATGGCAGCCGGGAAGTCTTGACGCTCAAACGCATCGAACGCTAACAAAGAAAACACACGCAGATCGACATAGTCTTGCTGCATCAGCTTGCCGAGTAATGAGCGAGCCGTCGCTTGATCCATTTCCTCTTGAGACAGCATCAGAGCTTGTGCATAACCCAACATCACATCAGGATCTTTGGGCTCTAGGCGGTACGATTTTTCCATCGCATCGATAGCTGTGGTGACATCACGATTTGCTAACGCAATACGACCTAGCAGTAACCAACCTGTCGAGTCTTCCGGCTGGTAATGTAAGCGAGTTCGAAGGGCAAGGGTCAAATCCGCCATTTCATCGTCACTCAGCGGCTCAGAAGAAGCCGACATCAGCTTTTTCGATAACTCAGGTAGATTTGCGGACACTTCTTGCCATTGAACAATATCGTCTGACGCGCCAAATTTATAATACAAACCATAGCTCAGCACCACCGTCAGAATTACCGATGGAACTAAAACCGCGATTGGAGAAACCTTAGTTTCTTTTTGCGCTTTATCACCAGGGATATCGTCAAGCAGTGATTGCTTTAGATCAGAAATCAGTTCGTCTTCACTTTCAACTAGACCTTCGTCAGTTTCTTCTGCAAGCTCAGATAGTCGGTCTTTATAAAATGCCTTGTTAAGCTCATCGCGTAACACATCATCATTGTTCGCTTTTTGTTTAAGCAGCGGCAAAGCCACCAGCGCACAAGCAATAAGCGTGAGAACAACGGTGGAAATCCAAAATAGTGTCATTACTTCTTATCTCCGTTGTTCTCTTCTTCAAGCAATGCTTTTAAACGAGCTTCTTTTTGCTCATCCCATTGCTCGTCACTGCTCGCTTTTGCCTTAACTTTAGATTTACGGCTACGCAGTACAATCAAACCAAAACCACCCAGTACTACAGCGAGTGGCCCTAGCCACAAAATCGCAGTCGCGACCGTAAATGGTGGGTTGTAAGTCACGAAGTTACCGTAACGGTCGATCATGTAATCAACAATCTCATCTTTGGACTTACCTTCTTTGGTCATTTCGTACACCTTATGGCGTAAGTCCTGAGCAAGTTCAGCGTTAGAATCCGAGATCGTGTTGTTCTGACATTTAGGGCAACGGAGCGTATGGCTTAACTCTTTGAACTGCTGTTCTTGTTCCAAATTATCAAACTCGTACACTTCAATGGCCGCATGAGCAGCAAGAGATAATGTCATCGCAGCAAAAACGGCAAGAATTAGCTTTCTCATTGCTTCGCCTCCTCAACCAATTTGTTGTAAAGCGGCTCCAGTGTTTCTGACCAATTACGTGGGTTTACATCCCCTACATGGCGATAGCGAATCACACCATTTGCATCAATAATGAATGTTTCTGGAGCACCATAAACGCCAAGGTCAAGGCCAAGCATACCACTGCCATCAAATAGGCTGATCAAGTACGGGTTGCCGAGATCATTCAGCCAACCTATTGCTTTATTACGATCATCTTTGTAATTCATACCGATGATCTTAACGCCCTTACCCGCCAATTCGTTTAGGTATTTATGCTCTGCATAACACGTTGGGCACCACGTTGCCCAAACGTTCAAGAGCAACGGTTCACCTTTAAAAATTGATTGGTCGTACTGTTTTCCAGGCTCAGCCAGGTCTTCTAAATGAAACTCAGGAACTGGCTTGCCAACCAAAACCGACTCCAATTTAGTTGGATCATCGCCCTCTTGGTTACGCATTAATTGGGTTGCGAAAATGCCCGCTAGAATCATGAAAGCGACAAGCGGAATAAATAAGATTTTCTTATTCATGTTATGCCTCCTGCTCTTTTGACTTCGCATTTTTCTTCGGCGATTTACGGAAGCGGTAGCGTTTATCAGAAATCGCTAGTGCGCCGCCTAATGCCATAATCAAAGAGCCAGCCCAAATCCAACGAACGAACGGTTTATAGTAAATACGAACAGCCCAAGATCGGTTGTCGTCTAAACGTTCACCCATTGCAATGTATAGGTCGCGGCTAATACCACGGTCAATGGCTGCTTCAGTCATCATAGACTTAGCCGTACGGTAGAAGCGCTTCTCTGCGTGAAGCGTATTCACGTATTTGCCATCATGTGTGATCTCAAAGTCTGCGATGTAGCCATCGTAGTTTGGACCATCTTTATCACGCAAGCCTGAGAAGTAGAAATCATAACCTTGAATTTGGAAGTGTTCGCCAGGTGCTAAACGTACATCTCGCTCGATGCTGTAGTTCTGTACCATCGCAATACCGATAACAGATACCGCCAGACCAACATGACCCAACATCATTGCCCAGTGGCTACGTTGCAGCTTGCGAACACCTTCACTAAAGCTATGACGGTGCGTTGCACGCTCGTACAATTCAAAGCCATGCATCGCAATAATCCAAATCGCCATCACCCAACCAATGTAAGCCATGGTTGAGAAGAAATCGGCAAACAGGTACACGCATAGCGCGGCCAAAGCGAAAGCAAGCACACCTGAAACGAGCATTGGTTTCACAAGTTTAGATAAACTGTCTCGCTTCCAGCGAATAAGAGGACCAATACCAAGCAGAAAAGCAAATGGCATCATTAACCACGCAAATAGCATGTCAAAGAATGGCGCACCGATAGAGACCGACCCCAAACCAAGCTGCTTGTGTACGAGCGGCAACAGTGTCCCCACTAACACCACAACAAGAGCGGCGATAAGTAATACATTGTTGGCTAAGAGCGCATTTTCACGTGAGACTAAGTCGAAGTTACCTCGTACACGCACTGCTGCCCCTTTTACGGCAAACAGCAATAAAGAGCCGCCGATAACGAAAACGAGGAAGCCTAGAATAAACATACCGCGCGACGGGTCAGACGCGAACGCGTGCACCGATACTAAAATACCGGAACGGACTAAGAAGGTGCCCAACAAACTCAACGAAAATGCAGAGATTGCCAATAGTACCGTCCACGCTTTAAATGTGCCGCGTTTTTCTGTCACGGCAAGAGAGTGCATTAATGCGGTACCCGCTAACCAAGGCATGAATGATGCGTTTTCTACTGGGTCCCAGAACCACCAGCCACCCCAGCCAAGTTCGTAGTAAGCCCACCAAGAACCTAGTGCGATACCAAGTGTTAAAAATACCCATGCAGCGGTTGTCCAAGGACGAGACCAACGAGCCCAAGCCGTATCAAGGCGTCCGGTCATTAGGGATGCGATCGCAAAAGAGAATGCAACCGAGAAACCAACATAGCCCATGTAAAGCATTGGCGGGTGAACAATCAAACCAGGGTCTTGAAGCAGAGGGTTCAAGTCACGTCCGTCAACCGGGAAGAACGGTAACGTACGTAGGAATGGGTTCGACGTTAGGATGATAAACAGTAGGAAACCCACTGAGATCATGCCCATAACAGCAAGTACACGTGCAACCGACTCTTGCGGCATACCACGACTAAACGTCGCTACAGCGACAGTCCAAGCAGCTTGGATTAAAACCCATAGCAACAGTGAACCTTCGTGCGCACCCCATACTGCGGTTAAACGGTAGTACCAAGGAAGCTGACTATTCGAGTTGCTCGCTACATACTGTAACGTGAAGTCGTTGGTATAAAATCCCCAACATAAAATGGCGAAAGAGAACAACAGCATCAGGAACATAGACCAAGATAGCGGTCGCGCTGTGTTCATGAGCATGGTGTTATTATTCGATGCTCCCCACAATGGCAATACGCTCAACAACACTGCCATTGCAAGCGAAAGAATGAGAGCAAAGTGACCGATTTCAGCAATCATTGGCCGCTTCCTTGTTTCTGTTCGGTGCTGTATTGAAGCGGTTCATGCGTTTTCTTCATCGCTTCTGCAATTTCTGGTGGCATGTATTCTTCATCGTGCTTCGCTAGGACCTCAAATGCCTCAACTGTCGTGGCATCTTTCAGTACACCTTGAGCAACAATACCCTGCCCTTCACGGAACAAGTCAGGAAGAATACCGTCATAGGTAATCGTCACTTTCGGACCGACATCGTGCAGGTCAAAACTCACTTTCAAAGAATTAGGATCTCGACGAACTGAGCCCACAACCACCATTCCACCGATACGCAGACGCTGGCCTACTTCTGGCTTGGTGCCATCTGGCTTACCATTAACCAATTCCGTTGGAGTGTAGAAAAGGTCCATATTTTGGTTAAGCGCATAAAGTATCAAACCAATGGTGGCACTAATACCGATAAAGATCGCTAGTACAATACCTAGCCTCTTTTTACGTCTCGGGTTCATAAGGTGTTCTCCATGTTCTTCGCTGCGTCGATACGAGCTTGACGGTCAATTTTTGCTTTCACTTCTTTCAATAATGCATCACCGCGGCGAAGGCTAGTGATCAGAAGAATCAGCATGGATAAGAAAGTAATACCAAACGCACTCCATACGTATGATGCGTAGCCACCCATGGCAAAAAAGTCGCTCAGAGATTCAAAATGCATAATCAGTTACCTCACTGAGTTTGTTCTGTTGCGAGTTTGCGCACCCAAGGGCGGTGACTTTCTTTACTGATGATTTCGTTACGAAAACGGACCATCGTCACGGCACCAAAGAAGAACGCAAAGCCAAAGATGTTCAGCAATAACGGCCAAAGCATGTCGGATGAAATAGAAGGTTGTTCAAATTTCGTGATCGTCGCACCTTGATGAAGCGTGTTCCACCATTCCACGGAAAAGTGAATGATAGGTAGGTTTACTACGCCTACGATCGCTAAGATACCAGCGGCTTTTGCAGCGGTTTTTTGATCGTCAAACGCATGGTAGAGCGCAATCACACCAAGGTAGAGAAATAGCAGAATCAATTCAGATGTAAGACGGGCATCCCATACCCACCAAGTGCCCCACATAGGCTTGCCCCAAACAGCACCTGTAAGTAGAGCAATAAAAGTAAATACTGCACCAATAGGAGCCATCGCAAGTGCCGCCATATCAGATAGGCGAACTTGCCATACTAGGCCAATAAATGCAGCGATCGCCATCGACATATAAACGCCCATAGACCAAATAGCTGATGGGACATGAATGTAGATGATTCGGAAACTGTCACCTTGTTGGTAATCTGAAGGCGCAAATGCAAGCCCCCAAACCGTACCAACCGATAAGCATACGAGGGCCAATACAGAAAACCAAGGCAGAAACTTACCACTCAAACGATAAGCTGCTTCTGGCTTGGCATAAGGATGTAGCCATTTCCACATGTTTTGTTCTCACTCTTACTTCAGGGACACTGTCTAAAGGGTTGAGACCGTAGCAGTGCTTTAATAATAATTCTTTGATCAAGCGCCGCTTCATTGGCACTTTATTGGGTTAGTTGACACTAACTCGTAATGCGGCACTGATGGCAAAAGGCGTTAATGTCATCGCCCCCATTAGCATCGCACCTAAAATCGCTAGTTGACCGTTATACGCCATACCGAGTGCGGCAGCATCAATTGCCGATGTTGCGAAAATCAAAATTGGGATGTAGAGCGGAAGAATAAGCAAACTCAAAAGAACGCCACCCTTTTGCAACCCAACAGTCAACGCCACACCAATGGCGCCAATAAAACTTAGTGTTGGTGTACCGATCATCAAGGTTAATACAACCGATAGCCAAGTATTGAAGTCGAGCGAAAGTAAAACCGCCAATAATGGGCTAATTAAAATCAGAGGTAACCCTGTTAACAACCAATGTGCTATGACCTTTGAAACCACTACAAGTTGCAATGGAATCGGCATTAGCATCATTTGTTCTAGTGCACCGTCTTGAAAATCATCACGAAATAGACGCTCTAATGATAATAAGGCGGACAGCAATGCGGCAACCCAAACGATGCCCGCTGCAATACGTGCTAACAAATTAGGCTCTGGTCCAATACTCAGAGGAAAGAGAGTAATGACAATAATAAAGAACCACAGCGGGTTCAGAATGTCTGCCTGACGGCGAAATGCGATTAGGAGCTCACGACGAATGATGGTGGTCATCGAGGAAATCATATCAGTCACCCAGCTTTATTTTTCTAAGTTTCGGGCTGTCCGCAAACATATCTTGATGCGTCGTCAACACAACAATACCGCCATTATCAGCATGACTTGCGAACAAAGATTCAAGCACCTTGACACCTTGCTTATCAATGGCAGTCAACGGCTCATCTAAGATCCATAAAATTTGCTTACTGAGCCATAACCTTGCCAATGCGACTCGTCGTTGCTGACCTGCGGAAAGTTGTGCTACAGGCACATCTTCTCGACCAGCTAATCCTACTTGAGTCAAAGCGATAAAGATTTCTTCGTCTGAAGAGCGATTATTTTGAATAGATTGATAAAAACGTAAGTTTTCTAATGCGGTAAGCTCTCGTTTCACTCCTGTTTGATGTCCTAAGAAAAGCAGATCTTGATGGAAAACATCACGAGATTTTTCAACCTCTTCGCCTTTCCATTTAATGACACCTTCTTCTCTATCACCTAACCCTGTCACAATCCGTAGCAATGTAGTTTTACCAGTACCATTACGCCCTTCGATCTGGACCAATTCACCAGGCTTAATTTCAAACTGCAGGTTTTCAAACAGAACCCTTTCATCACGGATTGCTGTCAGGTTAGACACTTCTAACATAGAGCTTCAACTAAAAAATGAACGAGCCGCTATATTAGCACAGCTTAGTTATGACAAAACAGGATAAGAGGGCTAGGTTACATGTAAGTTCATGTATTTTTGTTAATTAATCATCACACTTTAATAAAATTAACTATAAGTAGTTATAAGCGCTCATTTTGAATTTGAGAGGCCAGAACTAAGAGCAAGATCGACTGAAGGTTGTCTAGGGTTGTATTTAAGAAGAGCATTAGAGGCTAAAAACAAAAAAAGAGGCGTAATAACGCCTCTTTTTTTCGCTTGATAACCTTTAGCGTCGACGACGTCCACGCGTTGGATATTCTGAGTCATCTGATGGCTGACCACTTAATGGTGGAATCTTCTCTTTCCCCGCCAGTTTCTTCTGCAGTGAAAGCATCAACTCAGCTTCGGCTTTTGGTAGTTCGCACTCTTCAATCAGCTCGTTGATATCAGCGCCAAGCTGTACCATTTTAGAAGCGCGACTGTACAAGCGACCATCAGTATCAGCGTGTTCGAGTTCGCGAATTCTCTCGTTTAAGTGCTGAATAATGTCTTGTTGCTCGGTCACTTTTTGTCCAAGACCAACAACAACCGAGCGCACTTCGAGTAACTGCTTACTCAACTTTTGCACTTCTTTATCTGCGTGTCGAGATTGAGCTCGTTGTTGATCTAACTGCTTTTGTAACCCCGAGCGAATCCGCAGTTGCAAAACAACCAATACCAACACGATAAAAGCAACGCCACCCGCAAGGAATGGGGCAGATAAAAGAGTCTCTTCAGCCATCATCATTCAGCCATTAAAGGTGAGCCATCTCGTCCCACTCGTCATCTGTTAGCAGCTTGTTCAAATCCACAAGGATAAGAAGCTTGCCGTCACGGTTGCTCACACCCTGGATGAACTTCGCACTCTCGTCGGTACCAACTGAAGGCGTGGTATCAATTTCAGAAGAACGCAGATAAACAACTTCTGCCACGCTATCTACTAAGATACCAATCACTTGACGCTCAGACTCGATCACAATAATACGAGTGTTGTCAGTGACTTCGCCTTCCATCAGGCCAAAACGTGAACGTGTATCGATAACAGTAACTACATTACCGCGTAGGTTGATGATACCAAGTACATAATCTGGTGCACCTGGAACAGGGGCAATTTCAGTATAACGAAGTACTTCACGAACTTGCATTACGTTGATGCCGTACGTTTCTTCCTCTAGCTGGAACGTCACCCACTGAAGAACTTCGTCATTCGATGCATCTTTCTTCACTTCTACTTCAAAAGCTTGAGACATAGTTAATCCTCGTTAATGTCGTTCCCGACTTAAATCTAATTCAGTGATTTGACATCTAAACCGGCGTTTAGCATGTCAATGAGCGCCTGGACATGAATTAAGGCACACATTTTTTCTTTTACCATGCCCGCTAGCCAAGGGCGTTTACCCGCCTGCTCACGCCAGCGAACCTTGTCGATATTAAGCGTTTCAGTCCCCATTAATTGGTTACTGGCCAACCCCCACATGCTCTCACCAAGCATGACGACATATTGGTAGTTATCTTTATAGCTATCATCACGAAGCTTATCTGCCATCACCCATTTCGCGGTATCGACGACATCAAACTGTTGCTCGCGATTTGTTTGTAGCCCCAAATACCAGGCGGGTTTTCCTATCAAATGGTTAAGCTCGCTAATGCGATGAATACCACCTAACTCATCAAGAGGTACAGCAAACGTGACACCATTCACATCAAAGTAAAGAACTTGGAAGTCCTCACTTCGCTTCGTGCTTTCCCAGACCGTTGGTATATCGGAATCTGCTTGTGTTTCGAGTTCAGTATCGACGTTCGATTCTATATTGATACTTTGTTCGATCACTGCGTGAGGTTCATCCACCTCTGGTTGCGCTTCCTCAAAAACTGGCTCATCAATCACCCAGTCCTGTATTTCCTCAACACCCTGAAGCTCAGGCACCTCACTAAAGGTTTGTACCTCAGGCTCAGCCGCTTTTATCTCTGCTGCAATATCAATCGTATTTTGTTCAAGAATACTATCAATATCCAACTCAGCCACTGGGTTGCTTGCTTCAAGCTGACTTAATAGCCTTTGAACATCTTCCAGGTTTGGAGCTTCCAACTCTGGCGGATATGTTTCTTGAAACTGGTACGTTTCTGGCTCCGAGTATTGTAGCTGTAATTCTGGCTCTGGCTCTGGCTCTGGCTCTGGCTCTGGCTCTGGCTCTGGCTCTGGCTCTGGCTCTGGCTCTGGCTCTGGCTCTGCAGATGATACCTCTTGAGCCAACAGGTCAAGGTCTTCCTCAAGAGTCGTTATTTCAGTTTCATCATCCAGTAATGCATTAAAGTAGTCATCAAGTGCTTGTTCACTGGACAGCACATCATTACTGCTCATCGAACGCCAACCTCTCCAGGTAAATCAGTAGCTGTTTATAGGCAAACACACCACGGCTACCAGATGCAAAATGCGAAGCTGGCAAGTGCTTTAAACTGGCATCGCGGAACTTAGTATCAATAGGCACCGCTGAGGTCCACACTTGATTTGGGTAATCTTTTTTCAGTTGCATCAATGTCTGCAATGACGCTTTCGTGCGCTTATCGTACATGGTTGGGACGATAGTCACTTTGAAACCGCCCGGGCGAGATTTTTGCATAATGGTTAGCGTACGCATCATGCGCTCTAGACCTTTCATCGCCAAAAACTCTGTTTGAACAGGAATCAAAATTCGGTCACTGGCTGCCAACGCGTTCACCATCATCACGCCAAGGATTGGCGGACAATCAATCAACACATAGTCATAGTCTTGTGAGACAGTTTGCAGCGCCCGTTTTAATATTAATCCCATACCACTGCGATTACCCATTACGCGATCAAGCGTGGCAAGGGACATATGCGCGGGAATGATATCCATTCCTTCCAGCTCTGTTTCTAAAATCAACGGTTTAACCGTCTCACGAGAAAACGTCTTCAACTGGAATAAATCAAATAGGCTCGAAGTTACTGCATCAGGATCATAACCGAGATAAGTAGTCAGTGAGGCGTGAGGATCAGTATCAACCATCAATACTCGATGGCCTTTCTGGCTCAATAAGCCCGCCAATGTCACTGTTGAGGTGGTTTTACCCACGCCTCCTTTCTGGTTTGCTACACTCCAAACAATCATGATGAATCCTAAGCTAGGCCAACTTCCACCAACATGCGTTCAGCAATGCGGTCAAGCGGTAAATCTTCTGAAGAAATGCCTGCTTTAGCAACCGCTTGGGGCATGCCATAAACAACACAACTTTCTTCATCTTGTGCCCAAATAGTTGAGCCTGAAGACTTCAACATGCGAGCGCCCTCACGACCGTCTGCACCCATGCCTGTCAACACTAAAGAGAGCACTTTGTCGCCATATACTTTTGCGGCAGAACCAAAAGTCACATCCACACATGGTTTGTAGTTCATGCGGTCGCCGCCATCAATAATGCGAAGACGAGCAGCGCCCGCTCGTCCATCCACCATCATTTGTTTCCCACCTGGTGCAAGGTATGCCACACCGGGCTGTAACACATCGCCATCTTGTGCTTCTTTCACTTGAATCTTGCACAAGGTGTTCAAACGACTGGCAAACGCAGCAGTAAACGTTGCTGGCATGTGTTGAATCAATACAATCGGATGCGGATAGTTCATCGGCAAACGCGTCAGAATTTTTTGTAGAGCAACGGGGCCACCTGTTGATGTGCCAATTGCCGTCAGTTGATACTTCTTACCAGAAGCACGGTACTTTGTCGCAGCAGGTCGAGTTGGTGTTGGAGTCACAGGTGAAGCCGTTCTTGAACCTAATGATCGAGTAGTCGTGCTGGTACTCGCTGTTGGGCGAGCGATAGGTCGACGCATGAAAGCGCGCTTCGAGGCAATCTGAATCACACGCTGTTGAAGTAATGACACCGCTTCTTCACGGTTACGCGCAATGTCCTCAAACTTTTTCGGTAAGAAGTCCAATGCGCCCGCATCTAGCGCATCAAGCGTAGCTTTCGCCCCGTCGTGGGTCAGGGACGAAAACATTAGAATTGGCGTTGGAGCAGCGGCCATTATTTCACGTACAGCTGTAATGCCATCCATCACTGGCATTTCAATATCCATCGTGATGACGTCAGGTTTGAGAGATTTGGCTTTCTCAACCGCCTCTCTACCATTTACCGCAACGTCAATCACTTCTAGGCGCGATTCTGAGTTGATGATTTCGCTCACGCGACGTCGGAAAAAACTCGAATCATCAACGACTAGTACTTTAATCGCCATCTTATTCCTTTTAATAACGTCAGCTTTGCTTAAAGGCGTGAAGCCGCAGCATATCGCTTAAGTAAATCAGGCACATCTAGAATTAATGCAATATGGCCATCGCTAGTAATTGTCGCACCAGCCATACCTGGAGTGCCCTGTAATAGATTATCGAGTGGCTTAATAACCACTTCTTCTTGACCAATAAGCGTATCCACAACAAAACCAACGCGCTGGTTACCAATCTGTACAATCACCACGTGACCGTGACCAGTACGCTCTTGGACGTTTTGCGATTTGGATGCCAACCAGTTTTGTAAGTAAAATAGTGGGATAGATTTCTCACGCACAATAATCGTCAGCTGACCATCTACCACGTTTGTACGACTAAGATCCAAGTGGAAAATTTCACTCACCGAAGCCAATGGTAGAGCAAAAGGATGACCGCCAACACCAACCATCAGAGTCGGTAAAATCGCTAACGTTAGTGGTACTTTGATCGTAATCTTAGTGCCCTTGCCTAGCTCAGAATCGATATCGATTGAACCGTTTAAGGTATTGATCGCCGTCTTAACCACGTCCATACCCACACCACGACCAGAGATGTCAGAAATTTTATCTTTACTTGAGAAACCAGGTGCGAAGATAAGGTTGAAGCACTCTTTATCTGTTAAACGTGCCGCCGCATCTTCATCCATCATGCCACGCTTCACCGCGATGCCACGCAGTTTGTTCGGGTCCATACCGCCACCATCATCTACGATGGATAGTTCAATATGGTCCCCTTCTTGCGATGCTGACAAAATCACTTTACCTGTGCGTGATTTGCCTGCCTTCGCGCGTGCGTCTGGCATTTCAATACCGTGATCAACCGAGTTACGCACCAAGTGAATCAACGGATCGGCCAATGCTTCTACAAGGTTTTTATCGAGATCGGTTTCTTCACCGCGCATTTCTAGCACGATGTCTTTATTTAGGTTACGAGCCAAGTCACGGACAACGCGTGGGAAACGGCCAAACACTTTCTTAATTGGCTGCATACGCGTTTTCATTACCGCGCCTTGTAGATCCGCAGTTACCACATCAAGGTTAGCGACCGCTTTGGACATCTCTTCGTTGTCGCTATTCAAACCAAGGCTTAGTAGACGGTTACGCACCAATACGAGCTCACCCACCATGTTCATGATGGTATCAAGCGTCGAGGTATCAACACGAACGGTTGCTTCAGCCTGAGGTTTTTTAACCGCTGGTGCTTTGGCTTCTTCTTTTACCGCGACTGGTTTAGATTCTGGCTTTGGTGCTGGCGCTGCTTGAACAGGTGCAGGCTTAGCAACAGGCTCAGGTTTCGCAGGGCTTTGCTCTACGTTTGCTGAAGCAGGCTTCGTTGCCATGTCCAATTCTTCTAGCGTTGGGCCTTTACCTGAACCATGTAGCTCATCGAGTAACTTTTCGAACTCTTCGTCCGTCATTAAGTCACTGTCTTGATTTGATGAAGATGCCACTGGAGCGGAAGGCTCTGCCGCTTTAGGTGGCTCTACTGGTACGGATGCAGATGCAGCAGCCTCTGCCGTAGAAGGGCTTTTTCCTACACCGTGCAGTTCATCGAGTAAGCGTTCAAACTCATCATCAGTGATATCACCACTTTCAACTGATGGTGCACTCGATTGAGGCGGTTCAGATGGCGTTGTAGGTGTCGCAGACATTGAGGTGCCTGGCGCTGAACCTTTACCATGAAGCTCATCAAGTAGCTTTTCGAATTCGTCTTGGGTAATTTCATCAACAGAGCCGACACTTGATGGTGCTGACGGCGCAGCAGGTTCTTCGATGATAGGCTCGGGAATAATAGGCTCTGGAGTAGCCACTGGTTCTTCAACTACGGTTGCCGCTACTTCATCTTCTGACTCAGGTTTGCATAGACGATGAAGTTCTTCAAGAAGCTCAGGGTCCGCAGCTTCTAACGGCTCACGATCTTGAACAGCCTGGAACTGGGTATTAACCGTATCCAAGGCTTTTAGCATCGTATCCATTAAGTTTTGCGTTACCGTGCGTTGACCGTTTCGTAAAACGTCGAACACGTTCTCCGCACCATGACAAGTATCGACTAGCTCTGCCAATGAAAGGAAGCCGGCACCGCCTTTTACGGTATGAAACCCTCGGAAAATAGCATTAAGTAAGTCTTTGTCTTCTGGGTTATTTTCCAATTCAACCAACTGCTCAGAAAGCAGCTCGAGAATTTCCCCAGCCTCAATGAGAAAGTCCTGAAGAATATCTTCGTCTAAATCGTAGCTCATACGTTACCTTTAAAATCCAAGACTGGACAACAAGTCATCGACTTCGTCCTGCGATGAAACCGCATCTTCTCTCAGTTCTGGATGAAGAATCGGGCCTTCGGCTTCGCTTGTTTGTGTATTCTTTTTATCTGCCGGTTCTGACAAAACTTGAATATGTTCTTCAAGTTTATTTCCAGAGAATACGGTTAGGATTTCCACTAAGCGGCCTTCAACTTCATTAACCAACGTAATTACGCGGCGAATGATTTGGCCAGTTAGGTCTTGGAAGTCTTGCGCCATGAGAATTTCGGTCAATTGGCCGCGCAATTCAGTGCTGTCACCTTCGACTTGCACTAATAGCCCGTCGATTCGGTGGCACAGTGCTTTAAATTCGCTTAATTCTATGCGCCCGTGCATGAGTTCATTCCATTGAGGACGAACTTTTAGAAGGCAATCATGCAGGTTGTCAGCGATAGGAAGGCAGCAGTCGACCGCATCCATTGTTTTGTTGGCTGCAAGCTCTGTCTTCTCGATCACATAATTGAGACGATCCCTAGCGTTAGGGATTTCGTCTTTCGCAATTTCGGTCATGCGCTGATCGAGACTGAACTGCTTGAGTGATTCGTGAAGGTCTCGAGTTAACGCTCCAATTTCTTGCAGCATTGGGTTATCGGCACCTTCGTAGATCGAGGCAACAAGCATATTGGCTTGGTCTTGTTCCCCGTTTTCTAGCATTTGAACGAGTGACTTCGCCTGCTCTAGTGAGATCATTCTGAATAGACCCTTTTACGTTTAGTTCTTCTTATCACTTTGAAAACGCTAAACGAGTCATTTAATAGGTATTTAATAATTGGTATGAATGACTCGAATAACAAAGAGAAAGAGAGAGTTATAAACGCTCGAAAATTTTATCTAATTTTTCTTTTAATGTTGCAGCAGTAAATGGCTTAACAATGTAGCCGTTTACACCTGCTTGAGCAGCTTCAATGATCTGCTCACGCTTCGCTTCAGCCGTGATCATTAGAACTGGCAGATGCTTAAGTTCTGCATCCGCGCGGATGTGTTTAAGCAAATCGATGCCTTGCATACCTGGCATGTTCCAGTCAGTTACAACAAAATCGAAGTCACCTTTTTTCAGCATTGGTAATGCGGTTAAACCATCGTCCGCTTCTTGAGTGTTATTGAAACCCAAGTCACGAAGCAGGTTTTTAACAATACGGCGCATTGTTGAGAAATCATCAACAATAAGGATCTTCATGTTTTTATTCAAAATTGCCTCCACTGAATCGTAAAATCAGTGTTTTTAGTCATTTTGTGTCCACGCACTGAGCTTGGTACGTAAACGTTGCATCGCTTGACTCAGTATTTGACTTACGCGAGATTCGCTTACGCCTAACACATCGCCAATTTCTTTCAAATTGAGTTCTTCATCATAATAAAGCGAAAGAACCAAAGCTTCACGCTCTGGAAGCTGTTTTATTGATTCAACCAGTGCTTTTCGAAATGATTCATCAACTACCCCTTTGAATGGGTTGCTGTCATCGGTTTCATCCGCCGGTGAAATCACATCATCAGAAACGCCTAAATCTTCAATACCGACTAATTTTGAGCAGTTGATATCGGTAAGAGCACTATGATATTGATCCAGTGTCATACCGAGATGCGTGGCTACTTCAGAATCAGTAGGATCTCGATTTAATTCGCCTTCCAGCTCCGCAATCGCTTGGTTAATCTCTCGATTATTTTTATGAACAGAACGCGGTACCCAATCGCCTTTACGCATGTCATCTAACATTGCGCCACGAATACGGATACCTGCATAAGTTTCAAAGCTCGCACCTTTAGAACCATCATAATTCTGCTGAGCTTCGATAAGACCGATCATGCCGGCCTGAATTAAATCCTCTACCTGAACACTCGGCGGTAAACGGCCTAGTAGGTGGTGAGCAATGCGCTTAACCAACACTGAATAACGTTCAATGAACGCCTGCTGGCTATTAAATTTGCCATGTTGGTCATAGGTTATCGCTTTATTCACCAAAAGGGTCCTCTGCGAATTCGGTACGATTTAGCAACCTTTCCACAAAAAATTCCAAGTGTCCACTTGGTGTTTTCGGTAGTGGCCACGTCAACGCTTTGTTTGCTAGTGAGCTGATAGCTAAAGCGGCAGGCGAGCGTGGGAACGCATCAACGACAATTTTTTGTCTTTTTACAGCCTGTCGTACTTTATCATCTAATGGAATACATGCTACGAGTTCAAGGCTAACATTCAAGAATCGCTCTGTGACTAGTGTCAACTTTGCAAACAATTCTCGCCCTTCACGGTAGCTTCTGACCATATTTGCTACAACTTTAAAGCGTTGAACTTGGTGTTCTTTACTCAACAGCTTGATTAATGCATAGGCATCTGTGATTGACGTCGGTTCATCACACACAACTACAACCACATCTTGAGCTGCTCGCGAAAAACTGATTACCATGTCAGAGATACCAGCAGCGGTATCAATCAGCAGGACATCCATTTCGTCTTCAAGACTACCAAATGCTCGGATGAGTCCGGCATGCTGAGCGTGAGAAAGCTCTGTCATGCTCTGTGTGCCAGAAGTTGCAGGAATTATCTTTATACCATAAGGCCCTTCGACAATCGCATCTTTTAGCTCACATTCACCCGCTAAGACATGTCCTAGATTACGTTTTGCACGAATTCCGAGCATCACGTCCACATTGGCCAGACCTAAATCAGCGTCGAGAACCATCACCTTCTTGCCTTGGCGAGCCATACAAATCGCCAGACCCAGTGTTACGTTTGATTTCCCCACACCACCTTTGCCGCCAGTAACAGCAATCACTTTGGTCAACGATGGTTGTGTTAAGCGACGGAGGCCGCTTGCTTGATCGTGTATCATATTCTCAGTCATAGTAGTCCGCCGCCTTAGAGTCCTTCACTGTCACTGTTCCAAAAGTGAGGTTCGTTCTCTGTCGACTTCTCTAACAGTTCATTTGCTTTCGCAAGCATATATTTTGGTTGCGCTATCACAATGTCTTCTGGTACGCGCTGACCATTAGCGATGTAAGCTACTGGCATTGCGTTTTGAATCACTACACTGATGAATTCGCCTAGGCTTAATGACTCATCAAGCTTCGTCATAATACAACCCGAAAGTGGTATACGTCGGAAGTGATCCAGCGTTTCTTGTAGAACACGACGTTGTGCGGTAGCCGGCAAAACAAGGTAGCTGTGAATCACTTCTCCGCTCTCTTGCATTAGAGTGTCGAGCTGCTCGGAAAGCCTCACATCTCGTTGCCCCATCCCTGCCGTATCGACCAAAATCAGTCTTCTGTTTCTTAGCTGATATATAACATCGGCTAACTCGTTAGAATCTTTAGCAACTCTTACGGGACAACCCATGATTCTTCCATAAATTGAGAGCTGCTCATGTGCACCTATGCGATATGTATCTGTTGTCACAAGGGCCACATTGTCGGCACCGTATTCCATGGCTGCGCGTGCTGCGAGTTTCGCTACGGTCGTTGTTTTCCCAACCCCCGTCGGACCCAACAATGCGACTACGCCACCACGTTTTAAAATGTCCTGTTTAGGAATATTGATTTGGTCCGCCACCAGCGACAATAACGCTTTCCACGCTCGCGCTGGCTTTGTATCTTCCGGGATGTAACAGGCCATCTGGTCTGCTAACTCCGGAGAAACGCCCATTCGCTCTAAGCGCTTAATCAGCATTGCTCTTAGCGGCTCACGGCGTTCTACTTCTTGCCACATCAGGCCAGAAACTTGGTGCTCCAACAGACGACGAATTGACGTCATCTCTTCGCGCATGCTTTCTAGCTCATCGGCCGATTCGTCACGCTCATCACTTGGGCGACGTCGGTCATAGCGCGTCGGGTCCAGCTTGGGCGTCGGACGTTCAAATCGATTGTCCTGTGCGATTAGCTTCGCCAAAGGTGAATCTGGTTGATATGGCGCTGGCTTTTCTTGGTTGTAGCCGTCGCGATGCTTATTTTGGCGTTGCAGCAAAGCAGAGAGCGAATCTTCATTTTCCGCTACGTGGTCGTCAGCATCTGCTGCACCACCGCTATATTGCTTAAGCATATTAGCGAATCGCTGCGTCATTGAGCCTGTTTTTTCATTGTTACTGTTATTACTGTTCAGGCTAATTTTATCTTCATCTAAATGACGATCTTGGTAACGATCAGCAGAAGACGATGACATTTGACGATGTTCGTTATAGCGATTCGTTTGAGAAGCACCGCGATTTTGCTGTGACGCTGCGCTTGCTTGAGACGGATTAGATTCACTATCTATCGCCGCAACAATCGCTACTCCACCAGCCACTTTCTTGTTTGACATGATCACCGCTTCCGCGCCTAACTCCTCTTTCACTTGGAGCAGCGCCGTTCTCATGTCTTTGGCAAAAAATCGCTTTATTTTCAAACTATGAATCCATTAATGATGCGTGAGATCAGTTACCCACGGCTTGCACAATTCTGATCTGTTTTTCATCCGGGATTTCTTGGTAAGACAGTACCCGGAGATTAGGTATTGTGTTCTTCACAAATTTAGCCAACGTCGAGCGTAATACACCGGAAGTAAGCAGAACGGCAGGTTCGCCTTTCAGTTCTTGTTCCTGTGTCGCTTGGCTTAGTGAAGACTGCAATCGCTCAGCGAGTCCCGGTTCAATCCCCGCGGATTCGCCTCCTGATGCTTGCATAGTTTGATGCAATATTTGTTCCAGTTCGGGTATCAAAGTAATCACTGGTAGCTCAGGCTCTATACCATTGATTTCTTGAACAATTAGGCGTTTAAGACTAATTCGAACTGCTGCCGTCAATATGTCAGCTTCTTGACTCTTACTTGAGTACTCAGCCAAAGTTTGAACAATCGTGCGAATATCGCGGATTGGAATGGCCTCGTTTAACAAGTTTTGTAGGACTTTCACCACCACACCTAATGGTAATTGGTCAGGAACAAAGTTCTCGACCAACTTAGGCGCGCTGCGTCCCAACATTTCTAATAAATTCTCTACTTCTTCATGGCCAATTAGCTGTGATGCGTTGTTGGTCAATAGCTGGCTTAGGTGCGTCGCTAATACCGTTGATGAATCAACAACCGTATAACCCAGAGCCTGCGCGTGCTCTCGCTGATCTTCTCGGATCCATACGGCTTCCAGTCCAAAAGCAGGGTCAATGGTTGGCTCACCATCAATCATGCCATACACCTGACCTGGGTTAATCGCTAGCTCTTGATCCGGACGAATCTCTGCTTCGCCCACCGCAACCCCCATCAATGTAATTCGGTAACTGTTTGGGGTCAGCTCAAGATTGTCACGAATATGAACCGCTGGAATTAGGAACCCAAAATCTTGCGATAACTTTTTACGCACGCCTTTTACGCGCTCTAACAGTTCCCCACCTTGGTCTCTGTCCACCAAAGGGATTAAGCGATAACCGACTTCCAAGCCAATAATATCGACTGGCTGGACGTCATCCCAAGACAGTTCGCGCTGTGAGGAAGGTTCTGTACCTTCGTCTGCTGTTGCTGGTAAAGCGGGCTCTTTCGCTTTCTGCTTCTGCCGTTTGTCGATGAAATATGCCGCTGCACCGGCCGCGACTGCCAGGCTCAAAAACGCAAAGTGTGGCATGCCCGGTACGATGCCCATCACACCAAGAATAGCCGCAGTAATCATCAGCGCTTTTGGGTTGTCGAACATCTGGAAGACCAGTTGTTCCCCCATGTCTTCATCGGTGTTTTGGCGCGTCACCATCATTGCCGCTGCAATCGACAGCAATAGCGATGGGATTTGTGCGACCAAACCATCACCGATTGTCAGTAAGGTATAGATTTCAATCGCTTCACCGAAACCCAATCCATACTGCGCCATACCGATCGACAGACCGCCGACGATGTTGATAAACAGAATCAAAATACCGGCAATCGCGTCACCTTTTACGAACTTCGAGGCACCATCCATCGAGCCATAGAAATCCGCTTCTTTGGTCACTTCAAAACGACGAACTCTTGCCTGCTCTTGGTCTATCAATCCGGCATTCAAGTCCGCATCAATCGCCATTTGCTTACCCGGCAACGCATCAAGCGTAAAGCGAGCACTTACCTCAGAGATACGACCCGCACCTTTGGTCACCACCATAAAGTTGATGATCATTAAGATGAGGAAAACCACTAGGCCGACCGCGTAGTTACCACCAATAACGACGTTACCGAACGCCTCAATTACGTTACCTGCCGCATTACCGCCTTCATGACCATGCAGTAAGACGACACGAGTCGAGGCAACGTTCAAAGCCAAGCGGAGCAACGTGGCGATCAGCAATACCGTTGGAAAAGCAGCGAAGTCCAAAGGGCGACGTGTGTAAACGGTCACTAACAACACCACCATCGACAGCGCGATGTTAAAGGTGAAGAACATATCCAGCAAAAATGCTGGAATCGGCAGTACCACCATCGCTAGGGTGGCCAAAACCATCACCGGAGCACCAATAGCTGGCATTTCACGTTGAGGGATTCGTGGCAATTTATCTGCAAACGGCAGGCTTAACTTCATACTGCGAGAGATCTCAATCGATTGAAGCGTCACGTAAGCTCTTACTATTAATACGCGACCGCTTTAGCCTAAAAGTTTAGGTAGGGTTGATAATTAAAGCGTTTTAAGCAATCTATGTACCAGAATTAGCGCCAAAATAATGACTAAACACTCAAATAGAGCTTAGCTTTTGATCAAACGAGCTTTTTTAAGGCTTTACCGCTTTTCGTATCAATGGCGGTGTTCGGGTGGGATTGGCAAATCATAATCTTGAATTTTGGGACGCTGTCCACCTCGTTTTCGGTATTGCTTCAATTGGAATACAAATGCCAAAACCTGAGCGACGGCAGTAAATAACCCATCGGGGATCTCTTGCTCGAGTTCTGTCGTGTGGTACAACGCACGAGCCAAAGGTGGTGCAGGCACAATCGTAATGTCATGTTCGCGGGCGACTTCTCGAATCTTCATCGCCATGTGGTCAGTACCTTTAGCGATCACGACTGGCGCACGGTCTGTCTTCTGTTTATAACGAAGCGCTACCGAGAAGTGCTCTGGGTTAGTAACAATAACATCAGCTTGAGGAACATCCGCCATCATTCGACGTTGAGCCGCTTCCCTTTGCAACATACGAATACGGCCTTTCACTTCCGGCTTACCTTCAGTCTCTTTGTATTCGTCTTTGACTTCTTGCTTCGTCATTTTTAACTGATCAGCGTGCTGCCAGATTTGAAATGGAATATCGATGGCAACCACAATCAATAGCGAGCAACTGATCAGCAAAATAAAGTTCAGCAAAATATCTAAAGCATGGAAGATGTTTTGCGGATACACATCCATGCTCAATTGAATCAGATCGGCCTGCGATGCTTGGATCAAATAGATGGCGACACCAGTGACCAGAACCACTTTAAGGATTGATTTGATCAACTCTACCCAGCTTTGCATTCCAACCATTCGCTTTAAGCCGCTAAGCGGATTCATTTTCGACAGCTTGGGCATGGCCGCTTGGGCAGAAAAACTGATTCCTCCCACACCTGCTGCTCCAATCATGGCAGCGGTAAACAATGTCGCTAACACCAAAAATAGTGGGAACAACAAATCACTCATCGCGCCCAAAGCGATATCAAACAGTTTTGCAGTATCGAAAATCTCTTCTCGTTGAAGATCAAATAAACGGCTCATTATGGAAAACAATGAACGTGCTAACGCCTCGCCAAACCACATCAATGAAATGGCGCCAACGATCAGCACAGATGCTGATGCCAGCTCTTTAGATCGAGCGACCTGCCCCTTTTCTCTGGCTTGTTGTAACCGTCGGGGCGTGGCTTCTTCGGTGCGTTCCTGACCGTCTGATTCTGCCAAATCTTAGCACTCCAAGCGAATAAGCCGACAAATCTGCGCCTCACCCACTGTCCAGAACATTTCATAATGACTGTATAGACCAGCCAGTATGTACCAACAAAGTAATAGACCCACCATCAAAGCAAAAGCAAAACCAAGCGAGAAGATATTCAGCTGTGGTGCGGCACGGGTCATTACACCAAACGACAAGTTAATGGTCAGTAGCGCAATAATGCCAGATAGAGACATACTCAGTGCCGTTTGGAACATAATACCAAGCCAGCCTGCCATTTCACGGAAATCAACCGCGTTGAGCGAGCCGGAGCCAATCGGCAAAGTTTTAAAACTGAACACCACCAATTGCAGCATTTTTAAGTGTCCATCGGTGGCAAGGAAAAACATTGTCGTTAAGAACATGAATAACTGGCCAAGCAATGGCGTGTTCTGACCATTTGCGGGATCAACCATAGAAGCAAAGCCCAAACTTGATTGCATACCCAATATTTGACCAAGTAGGACAAAGGTTTGAATCATAAATTGAGTAACCATACCCATCGCTATGCCGATGATCATTTGCTCGGCAATGGTCATGAAGCCACGAAACGAGAGTAGCTCAATGTCTTGAGGTACGGCGGGGATAGCTGGCATGACAGCGAAAGTGATGGCTAAACCGAGGTAAAGGCGGATTCTTGGCGAAACAAATCGGGCCCCGGTTACTGTCATCACCATCAACATGGATGAGATACGAACATAGGGCCAGAAGTAGTTTGCGATCCAATCTAAGACAACGCTAGTGGGGTACTCCATAGGCGCCTCTAATAAAGCACCTGAGGTAAGCGTTCAATCAAGCCATAGAAATATTCCATCAACATTTGCGTCATCCAATGCCCAAACAGCATCAGGGCCAAAAGCGTGACAATCAAACGCGGTAAGAAGCTCAATGTTTGTTCGTTGATGGATGTCGCAGCTTGAAAAATCGCGACTACAAGGCCGATAAGCAAGCTTGGGATGATAATAGCGCAGACCATGATAAGCACCATCCAAAGTGCTTCACGGAAAAGCTCGACAAACATTTCTGGTGTCATGTCTTATCCTCTATCTGCGCTTATCTAAAGGGCAAAGCTGCCCGCAAGTGTCGAGAGTATCAAGTTCCAACCATCGACCAATACGAACAACATCAACTTGAACGGCAACGAAACAATCATTGGTGACAACATCATCATACCCATTGCCATCAGTACCGAAGCGACTACAAGGTCAATAATCAAAAACGGCAAGAAGAGCATAAAGCCAATTTGGAATGCAGTTTTTAGCTCTGAGGTGATAAAAGCCGGAATCAACACCGCCATCGACACATCTTCTGGATTCTCGACTTGCTCTCCTGACATGGTTACAAACGTCTCCAAATCTTTGATTCGGGTCTGTTTAAGCATAAATGCTTTCATTGGCGCTTGTGCAGCATCAAACGCTTCTCGCGCCGTAACTTGCTCGTTCAAATAAGGCTGAACAGCTTTGTCGTTGATTTCGTTCAGGACAGGAGACATAACAAAAAAGGTCAAAAACAGCGCAATACCAATAATGACCTGATTAGAAGGCGTTTGTTGCAAACCCATTGCCTGACGCAATATCGACATCACCACTACAATTCGAGTGAACGAGGTCATCAGAATCACCATGGCAGGCAAGAAGCCAAGCATGGTCATTAACGCTAAAATTTGTAGTGTAACCGAGTAGTCTTCACTGCCATCAGGGTTCGTGGTCATGGTGAATGCTGGAATACCACCGCCACTAGAAACGGACATAGCACGGCTAGCACCAGTATCACTTTGCATAGCCTGAACTGTAACACCACTTCCATCGGTTAAGTTATCTGGCAGCGCTGACTCCTCTGCTTCAGCAAAGGTAAATGAAGAAAACAGCACGCCGACAAAAAGTAACAACGTACTCAGGAGCAAACGAATTGGATTACCCTTTGTCATGTTTTTTGATCAGCTGGCTAAATTGAGTCGCAAAAGCATTGGTCGCCAACTCTTCCTCTTTCAGTGGCTTATCTAACTTGGCTAAAGTTTGGATCGATTGGCTAGTAATCCCAACCAAAAACTGTTCTTCACCCACTTGAACTACTGCGATTCTTTCTTTTGTACCCACTGGCAACTGACTCACTATACGCAAGCCCTTTTGTTGTCCCATCGCTGGCACTTGCATACGTTTCAGCAACCAAGCCAGCAAAAGAATCACGCCGATTACAAGCACAAGCGAGCCAAGTGTCGTCGCAAGATCCAGATTATTTGGTGCGGCAGCAAATGCATAAGGAGCACTTAGCATTAAGCTCAGTGCTCCAGTGATTTGCTTCAATCGCATTTTGATTGAACGACTCATCTTAACGCAGCTTCTTAATTCGTTCAGTTTGGCTGATCACATCCGTCAAACGGATACCAAACTTATCGTTGACGACCACGACTTCGCCGTGAGCAATCAAAGTACCGTTAACCAATACGTCGAGCGACTCACCGGCTAGACGATCCAACTCAACAACCGAACCTTGGTTAAGCTGCAACAGGTTCCGAATGCTAATTTGAGAACGACCGACTTCCATCGAAATCGTCACCGGGATATCCATAATAGTGTCGAGTTTACGACGCTCATCTTCGCTAATTGGGCTTGAAGTGTCTTTTAGCTCTTCCAGTGGCGCAGCCAATACTTCATCTACGTCTACAGAATGGGCAGACGGGTCTTCGCCAAGAGCGGCTGCCCATTCGTCTGCTAGCTTTTGATCGTCACTTGGTTCCATTTTTCTATCCTGTGTTACGCCTAACTCATGCCATAGCATGTCTGTTTAATAAGGTATCTTAATGGTCTATATCGTCTTCACTCTCAAGCTCGGACATGATGTCTTTACCTAAGAAAGCTAAATCTGTTTTGACGACATGTGGGCGCTCAATTTCCTCAGAAATTTGCACCGCTAATTTGTCTTCCGATCGACCCATTTTTACGCGATAGGTCGGTAGGTCTTCCACAAACATCGTCGCATGTTCTGGCATTTCAATCGGGATGATATCGCCCGGTTGCAGCTCCATGAGATCACGCAAAGAAATGTCTTTTTCGAGCAAGTTCACGCGGAAGTTAACCGGACAATCCATGATCTCTTCACGTAGTGCTGAGCTCCAGCGAACGTCCGTTTCCATCTTGTCGGACTGAACACCTGCATCCAATAGTTCACGGATAGGCTCAACCATGGAGTAAGGCATAACGACATGAAAATCGCCGCCACCGCCGTCAACTTCTATATGGAAGGAACTCACGACAATCACTTCTGTCGGGCTGACAATGTTTGCCATACTTGGGTTTACTTCAGAGTCGAGATATTCGAACTCTACCCCCATCACTGGCGACCACGCTTCTTTATAATCTTCAAATACAATTTTCAGTAACAACTGAATGATGCGGCGTTCCGTTGGGGTAAATTCGCGGCCTTCGATTTTGGCGTGGAATCGACCATCACCGCCAAAGAAGTTTTCTACCAGAATAAAGACTAAACGAGCCTCCATGGTGATCAACGCAGTGCCTTTTAACGGACGAAAACGCACCATGTTCAAACTGGTTGGCACGTACAATGTGTTCTGGTATTCACCAAACTTCATCATCTGCACGCCATTGATCGACACCTCTGCCGTTTTACGCAGCATATTAAACAGACTAATACGCATGTGCCGTGCAAAGCGCTCGTTGATAAGTTCGAGCGTCGGCATTCGACCACGTACGATTCTGTCTTGCGACGAGAAATCAAAATTGACGGCACCCTCAGTGTCGTTTTCTATCGGTTCATCGACGTCATCAACATCGTCAACCCCATGCAATAGCGCATCAATTTCGTCTTGGCTTAATAGATCGGTCACGTTTTACCTATTGAATAACAAAATCTGTAAACAGTACTTTTTCAATCACTGGCTTACCGACCGCAGCATTCAGCGCTGCTTTGATATCTTCGGAAGCACGATCGCGCAATTCCACTCGTCCTGTAGGAGAGCGCAATTGATCAACCGTCGCGGAAGCAAACGTTGATAGCATAGAGCTTTCAATCAGTGGCGAATGATACCGCGCCAACTCTTCATTTTCTGCACCGCGAACCATTAACTGCGCTTTAATTTGAACCAACCTATCGCGGCTATCCCCAGTAACGTTAAATACAAATGCCTGAGGAAGATTCACATACGCGATGGGCGCAGCATCCGATGCCTTCACTTGAGCCTGTTGAGACGATTCAGCCTGAGCAGGTTCATCAGAGCCCATTAGAAAAAATGCCGCTGCCCCGCCACCAAGTAGTAATACTACAACAGCGATGATGATGATAAGTAACTTGCTTTTTCCTTTCGGCGCATCGGCCCCTTGTAACTGTTCTTCTGCCATTCTTGTCTCTTATTGTTCTTTTGAGTTACCAAGACGTTTTAGTGAGTTGCTTGGTAACCGTATGCCATTGCCGTTAAACGGCCTTTTATGCGTAAAAACTAATTCCATCACGCTTTGAAGCGACATTCAAATCCAGGTTGACATCAGATTCAAAACCCTCTTCGGACTGTCCAGAAAAACCGCCACTTTGCGCGCTTTGACCATGTTGTTCAGCAGTATACCTACCTTGCTGTTGCCCGCTGTTTTGTTGCTGGACGGAAGAATCAGCCAGCTGCATACCTTGTTGCGCTAGCATTTCTCTCAAACGAGGGAGCGTCTGTTCAATAATGTCACGAGCTTGCGGGTTGTTCACTGTAAAATGTACATTGGCAACGTCGTTATTCATGGTCATACGAATTTGCATACGACCTAACTCTGGTGGATCAAGACGAATATCGAGATTTTTCAGATTCTTCGACATCATCATTTGCACTTTTTCCGCAACTTGCTCGTTGGCTAGCTCTTTAGTTAGTTGCAACGGAAGCTGAGCTTGTTGTGCAGCATCAATACGCGCTTGTTGCTGTACATTAATTCCTTGCTGACCTGCCATAGCCTGAAGCTGTCCAGCGAAACCGTGTTGGAGGTCCGGCTTATCTTGTTTATCAGCAGTCGCCTTTAGCGCACCAGTCGCCAATGCTGCGTTCATCACTTTCTGGCTAATCTCTCCGTCTTTCACACCTTGAAGCGACGTCGGCACTTGCGCGGCTATCAACGTATCAGGCGTTGGAGATAATGCGACTTTATCTCCACTATGAGCAGTTTGTGGCTGGGGTACTTGAGCCGCTGTATGCTGGATTTGCTGAGACACTGCCATAGGTCCAGCCTGGCGAGTTAAATTATGTTGTACTTGTTGCTCTGCGAGAATCTGTTTAATGTCATTAGGGAGCGCAACAAATTGGGCAAGGTCTTGATCAGGAATATCCGCCGTGATCCTTCCTTGTTTCAACCCTTCAATGATCTGAGCTTCTTGCTGAGTCAGTGGTTTTCCTTGCGCCAACTTAGTATCTATAACTTCAAGCTCATCCAAGGAGACTCGTGGAAGCGCGTCGATGTTGGAACCATCAACGTCTGTTAACAACGGCGACAGATCATTAGCTACTTCACCACTGACTGCGCTCTTATCCGTCGGATGGCTGGCTTGTTTCGCTAGCTCTTGCCAAGCAGCAAACTCAGGCGAAAGTTTGTCGACATCGATAGGTTGACCATTCTTATCTAAAATTGGCTCTAAGTCTTGTCCTGGGATCATCTGTGCTTGTTCAAGCGAATGAACTGATGGCGTTTCATTCAAAGCCAGCTCATCAAGGTGTGTCGAAACGGTTGCTTGCTCGTGGAACGAATGCACTAAATTCGCGCTCTGAGGCAAAACTTTGCCACTATCGATGGATGCATTACTCGCATTCAGGGTTTGATTCGCTTGTTCAATTCGACCAAGAAGCTGTTGTCCTTCGCCCATCGTGCTTTTTACGTCCACTGTATTTGATGGGTTGCTCGTATCGATTGATGTTGATTTCACTTTTTCAATAGCTTCAACATCATTCTCCAAAGGTGTGCTGTTACTCGCCTTTTGTAAACTTGCTTCTTCACTTAAGGTTGCATTCGGTTTGTTTGCTGATATTTCATCAAAACCATGGGTCTCGTCACTGACGGATTCTTGGCTTTCTTGCGCCAACAATTCGTCCGAGACGTTAGCAGAAGAAGTACTGCCTACATCCGCTCTTTCTTTTTCTTCAACCACTGTCGATTCTGTTGCTACTTTTTCGGGCTTTTGTTTACCAGCAAACGCATCGGTTAACGTTTCTAAAAATCCCTTGCTCTCAGTGCTCTCTGCGGACGCTTTAGCGGACACATCAGAAACTGGCGTCTTGGTAGTCGCAGATACATGGGACAAATTCACACTCATTTAGAAACTCTCGTTCTCGTGGCTCTGAGTATATCGCTGGCAGGCAGCAATACTGGCGGCAAACTAAGGTCAAAAAGACCCGACACTGACAGCTAAAATGCAAAAATCACACCACAATATTGGGCCAATTCTCGGCAAGCTAATAGATGGCATGTTTATGGAACAAACATCAACAATACTATCCGATAACCTGGTTCCTAACATGATGTACAGCTACTTGATTGACTTTGAAAAACGATAAGCGTAAACAGACACTTGGCTTAACAATTAAGGAATCACTTTGAAGATCACAGAATTACGCCAATATAGAATCAGAGCAGGCAAAACAGAACAGTGGCTAAGTTGGATGAAGGAAGAACTGTTGCCCTATCAACGCTCACAAGGCATGCGTGTACTGAATACTTACGTCCACACTGGTGATGATGGACATGACTATTTTGTTTGGCTTCGAGAGTTCGACAATGAACAAGCACGCCAGGCTCTCTACGAAAAAACATACAACGAGTGGTGGGTTCGCGAGATTCGACCGAAGGTATTTGAGCTAATTGAACAAGACTCAATCAAAGTTACCTTACTTGAAACGGTAGAGATGTAGTCAACTGCAACACCGTAATGCAACATCGAACCGATAACCTTTAGAAACGATGTGGTTTTCGACTGTAAAGTAAGGTGGAAAACTCGTCCATTTGCTTTTGTTCGCGCTTAGCTTCAGCAAGTTGTTTCTCTTTTTCGCGTTTGTCTATCATCCACTCATAGGATTTGCGTTCTTTACGCACGGTTAACCAATATTCTTTACAGTTTTCAACCTGCTCTTTGAAATGACTTTCTGCTTGCTTTTGCTTAGATAAAGTTTCATCTAGCTGGGTAAGGAATCGATTTAGGTGTCCATATTGACTTGCCGTTAGGCCCGCCTGACCACGGTCGACGAGTTGCTGGCAATAATCAAGCCGATACTTTTCAATTTGTTCAACCTGACGGTAATAATCTTCGAGTTCAGAACGCGCTTTGTTCAGTGCAAGCACAGCTTGGTCTTCACGATCCTTAGTTTGCTCAAGTAGAAACTCCATCGCATTATTCACGCGCTATCACCCGCCCAAAATGTTTCTAAGCATATTGACGCACATATCGTATGGCACCGATTCTTTCATGCTCTGCTGCAAGTATTCGTCTAACTTCGGTTTCAAAGTAAATGCGCCATCAATAGCAGGATCGGTACCCGGTTTGTACGCTCCAATCGAGACCAAATCTTGATTCTTGCGACAAATAGACAAGATCTGTCGCACCGCTTTTGACATCAGAACGTGCTCTTCGGTCGTGATTTGCGGCATAACACGGCTCACCGACTTCTCGACATCAATCGCCGGATAATGGCCTGCATCCGCCATTTCACGAGAAAGTACAATATGGCCATCAAGAATGGCTCGCGATGCGTCCGCTATCGGATCTTGCAAATCATCCCCTTCGGTCAACACGGTAAAGAACGCCGTAATCGAGCCTTGTTCGGCACTTCCATTACCCGCTCGCTCAACCAGCGCTGGCAGCTTGGCAAATACAGAAGGCGGGTAGCCTTTCGTCGCTGGCGGCTCACCAACAGAAAGTGCGATTTCACGCTGTGCTTGTGCAAAACGAGTCAACGAGTCCATCAATAGCAGAACATCTAACCCTTGGTCCCGGAAGTATTCAGCAATCGTTAATGCCGTTTGGCACCCCTTTAAGCGCATTAGAGGTGAAGCATCGGCAGGCGCCGCGACCACCACTGAGCGGCGACGACCGTCCTCACCCAAGATCTCTTCGATGAACTCTTTAACTTCACGTCCACGCTCACCTATCAGGCCGACGACCACAACCTGTGCGGTGGTGCCTCGCGTCATCATGCCAAGCGTGACCGATTTACCCACACCAGAACCTGCAAACAGACCGATACGCTGACCTTTACCAACCGTCAACAAACCATTGATGGCTTTTAGGCCAACATCGAGCGGTTCAGAAATTGGCTTTCGAGCCAACGGGTTGATTGGTTCGGCATTAAAAGAGGCACGGTGATCGGTATACAAAGGGCCAAGTCCATCAAGTGGATTCCCAACCCCGTCTATCACGCGCCCAAGTAACTCCATGCCGACAGGCAAACCAGCGTCACTGGTTAAAGGGGTGACTCTCGCGCCAGGTAAAATGCCCGTAATTTGTTCGCTTGGCATTAAAAATAGGTTGTCACCTGAAAAGCCGACAACCTCGGCTTCCATCTGACCTGACATGGTTTCCACTAAGCATAAACTGCCAATTGGTGCGCGACAGCCGGTCGCTTCCAACGTTAACCCAACCACACGCACCAGTTTGCCAGAGGCGACAGGACGCGTCGTAATGCCTTCAACTTTGTAGCTTTTTAAGCGGTCAGAGAGTGCTTGCATGGATTACTCGCCCTCTTGATGACGGTTTGCGCCACAAAAGCTGTGCAATACGCTTTTGACGCGTTCTTCCATGCGATAATTAATGCTTGATTCACCGGCTTCAATCTGGACGTCACCTCGATTGAGCGATGGCTCAGCAACTAACGTCCAGTTGCGACAATCAAGGTCTTCTTCACCATAAGCTGAACGAATAATAGCGACATCTTCTGGATTCAGGTGCAAGGTAATAGGGTGGCCTGATATTGGTAGCGCCTCGACCGACTGCTTCACTGTATCTAAAATAATTTGAGGGTTGGTTTGTACTTCAACGTGCACCACTTCTTTGACTAAGCAGAGCACCATATCCACCAGCTGCTTTTCAACCTGAGCATTCATCAACTCCAAAGGTTGAGCAAACTGATTGGCCAAGTTCATAAAAGTTTCAACTTGCTGCTGAATGTATTCTTGCCCTGCAGTTACCCCTTCAGCTTTTCCGAGCTCGAGACCTTCAGCATGGCCGGCTTGCAACCCTTCTTCTTTACCTTTGTCGTAACCTTGCTTAAAGCCAGCTTCCTGACCTTGATGTAAGCCTTCTTGATAAGCACCTTGCTTAATCAGTTCAATTTGCTCTTCGGTTAGCGCAAGTGGCTGCTCTTCTTCAGGCTCATCAAAATTCGGCACCCATCCCGGGTCATAGTTGAACGCGGTTTGTTTTGCTTGTTTGGCTTTAGGCTCGCCATAATCAGGCAGCCCCCAACGTTGAGGTTCGATCATCGAATCATCTTCATCAGGACGGATAAATCCACGTTTTCTATCGCCAGCCATGGGTTACCTATTGTGTGTTCGATTAAGAAGTGAGGGTGCTCCGCAATAGGATAATTGCGAAGCAATAGAAATTATAAGAATTCGTCAGCACCGCCAGACAACATGAGCTCACCAGCATCCGCCATTCGACGGGCAATTGCTAAGATTTCTTTCTGAGCGGCTTCTACATCTGCCACTCGTACTGGCGGCATCGCTTCTATATCATCACGCATCATATCAGCAGCACGTTTAGACATGTTCTTGAAGACTTTCTCACGTAACGAGTCATCTGCACCTTTGAGTGCTTTTTGCAACACGTCTTGTGGTACGTCACGCAGCAACTTCTGAATACCTTGGTCGTCCACTTCGACTAAGTTTTCGAAGACAAACATTAGGTCTTGGATTTGCGTCGCCATGTCTTCGTCCTGATCGCGAATTTGTTCCATCAACAAACCTTCAACGTTGTTGTCTAGGTAGTTCATGATCTCCGCTGCTGCTTTCAGGCCGCCAATTTTGGCTGCTTGTGCACCCGCTTGACCCGCGAACTGTTTCTCCATGATTTCGTTCAGCTCTGCCAATGCTGATGGCTGAACTTCTTCAAGGTTGGCAATACGCATCATCAGATCCAAACGCACGCGCTCAGGGAACTGAGACAAAATCTCTGCAGATTGGTCTGCTTCTAAATAAGACAGTACGATAGTTTGAATCTGTGGGTGTTCATTGACAATAATGCTCGCCACTTGGCGTGGGTCCATCCATTTCAAAGAATCCAAACCTTTTGAGCCCGTACCAAGTAGGATCTGGTCAACTAAGTTGTTGGCTTTGTCTTCACCAAGAGCGGCAACCAGTGCATTACGCATAAAGTCTTCGCTGCCCATACCAATGTTGGTGTATTTCTGGATATCCTCCAAAAACGCACGATGAACAGCAGATACCTTGTCTTGGCTGAGATCCTTCGCGCGAGCCATCGCACTACCAACACGCTGAACCTGTTTTGGTTCTAGGTGACGGATAATGCCAGCTGCATCTTGTTCATTAAGGCTCAGTAGCAAAATTGCCGCTTTTTCTTCGCCAGTAATGGTTGAAACATCCAGCTCTACTGGCATTCCCGCGGCGTTGTCATCTTGAGGTACGATATCGTTAGCCATTGTCATTCATCCAGTTTTTCACTACTTGAGCAGCCAGTTCAGGTTCATTCGCAACCAGAGCGCGAACCGCTTTCAATACATCTTCATCTTTATGAAGGTTTGGCAAATCAATACTTGAGCCAAACTCGAACAGTTCGCTGCTTTCGATGTCACTGCCAATCAAGCTAGTTTCACCATCCGCACCAATCGGCAAGCCGTCTGGTCCGTACATTTCGTCTTCATCATCGCTGGTAGGGTTAAGCAATTTCTTCATTGCTGGGCGAACCAGAACCAACACAACCACAATAATCACTAATGCACTTGCGAACCAACGAACCCAATCACTGAAGTTAGGGTGCTCCCAAATTGGTGGTTCTTCTAGCTGCTCAGCCTCTGGTTCAGCAAACTTTACACTCAATACATTCAGCAAATCGCCACGGCCTTGATCAAAGCCAACGGTACCAATTAATACTTGGCGAATGGCATTGATTTCAGATTCGGACATTGGGGTATAAGTCACTTCACCCGTATCAGGGTTAACTTGACGACGGTCTTTAATCGCAACAGAAACGGTCTGACGAGCCACCGTCCCGGTCTGCTTTCGCTCGTGGCTGATGGTGGTATCTAGCTCAAAGTTACGCGTGGACTCTTTACGAACTGACCCCTGCCCCATGACAGAACCATCTTTCATTTGAGCCACATCTTGCGGAATAGAGGCATCCGCTGGAGGCTGATTACTCAACGCACCCGGAATACCCGCTACCATGTTACCGTTATTGTAATCTTCGAGTGCGTACTCACTGCGGGTCGCAGGGGTGTTTGGATCAAAACGTTTGCGAGTTTGTTCAACCGCACTGAAATCCATTTGGATATCAACCTGCGCCGTATAGTTGCCATAACCTAAAATGGGTAATAGTACGGAATCAATTTTTTCGCGCAGCGCTTGCTCTTGGCTGCGTTCTAATTCTTGTTCTTTGCGTCGCGCCGCAGAAGCAGGATCTTGGGAGCCTGAGCTGAGTAAGCGGCCATGCTGATCTGTGACGGTAATTCGAGAAGTTTTCATTCCCGGCACGGCACTCGCTACCATGTCGACAATAGAATCCACTTCTTGCTGCTTAAGGTTAGTGCCTGTCGACAATGTCAAAAATACCGACGCAGACGCTTCTTGGTTATGACGCACAAACACGCTGTGCTTTGGCAGTGCCAATAACACTCGTGCTTTGCGAACTTGCTTCATCTCTTCAATTGCTTGAGCTAATTGGCGCTCTCGACTGAGTTTCAGACGCTCTTGCTCAAGACGTTGTGAAACACCAAAGCCCATGTCTTGCAGCAAAATATCATCGCCTGCTTCTGTAGCTTGGTTAACGCCGGAACGAACCATGCCAAGTTTGATCGAGTTGTACTCACTCGATTCAACAGAAACAGTATTGCCATCAAGCTTATAATTGATTTTCTGCTGGTCCAGATAATCCAGAACGGGGATCAATTCTTCGGTCTCATACGCACCAAGTGGGCGCATCTCCGGTTCTTTGACCCAAAAGAACAGCATCACGATCAATGCAACACAGATGGATATCGACAGCACAAGCACAACCTGACGAAGTAAATCGAGGTCGCCCACTGCCATATCGAATTTTGACGCACTGCGCTCCTCTAGATCTGGATTTTGACTTTCCACATCCACATCGGAACTTGCTACCAGTGCACCATCTGAGCCGCCTTCAGTGACGGTTAAATCTGTAGACTTGTCTGCCACACTTATTACCTAAATTACACTGGCATGTTCATGAGGTCTTTATATGCCTCAACGAGTTTATTGCGAATTTGAACCGTCGCATCAAAAGCGACACTAGACTTGTTACGAGCGATCATAACGTCAGAAAGGGATACATCGGCATCACCACGATCAAAACGGGTTTGTAAATCACCAGATGCTTTTTGAAGTGTGTTCACGTTATTGATGGCTTTAGTTAGGAGATCGTTAAAATCCGCTCCAACTTTCGCCCCACTTGCAGTAGGAGCCGTATTGGTTGCTTCTACCATCATGGCGCGCATTTCTGCCTGAATACCATCAATTTTCATTAGCACCTCTAAGCCAAAAGATTGACTATTAACAAAACTGATTATTGACACAGCAATTAACGTGCCATTAGACATTGGCAATCAATTTACTTACACTTTTTGTCTTATGGCCGTTGTCTGTGTTAATTCGGGATATCTATACCAGCATCACGCATTTTGGCAAGCTTATAGCGCAAGGTTCGAGGGCTTATACCCAGTTTCTCCGCCATTTCTTTGCGTCGACCATTACACTCAACCAAAGTCTCCAAAATAATGGCGTATTCTTGATCGCGCAGCTCGCTGCCTAAGCCTTCTCCACCAGTTACTGGGCGGCTGACACTCTCAGCTTGAGCAACTGGCTTAACATTGGGCACGACCATATCTGCGTTTTGCACCACGTGTTGCAAGCTATTGGCATCTTGCCAATCTACGCCCTCAAGCAAAATGTGCTCTGCATCGATGTCGCCATTTTCACTTAATATCAGCGCTCGTTGAACCACGTTATCCAATTCACGAACATTACCCGGCCAAGGGTATTGCAATAGTTTTTCTAACGCAACGGTCGAGAATTGAGGCACTGGCATGCCCATTTTGCTGCAATGACGCTCAGCAAGATGCTTGGCAAGCGGTGCAATATCGCCTTTACGTTCTTTAAGTGCAGGCCACGCAATTGGGAATACATTCAGGCGGTAATATAAGTCCTCTCTGAAGTTTCCTTCTGACACGTATTGCTTAAGATCACGGTTACTCGTCGCTAACACACGAACATCTAACTTGATGCTTTTGCGACTGCCTAGGCGCTCTACTTCTCGCTCTTGCAAAACACGCAACAACTTCGCTTGCAGGTTCAGGTCCATTTCGCTGATTTCATCAAGCAAGATTGTGCCACCTTGCGCTTGTTCAAACTTTCCTGGGCATGCCTGAACAGCACCAGTAAATGCGCCCTTTTCATAGCCAAACAGTGTTGCTTCGAGCATATTGTCAGGAATCGCGGCACAGTTAATTGCGACAAAAGGACCATTTTTACGATTTGACGCGTTGTGAATATAACGCGACATCACTTCTTTACCTGAGCCACTAGGACCTAGCACCATAACATTCGCATCTGTACGTGCCACTTTATCGGCCAACGCGAGTAAACGTAGACTTTTCTCATCAGCAACGATAGCGTCACCGTTGTCATCACTTTTTATCGGTGCATAACGACTGACCATATTTAGCAACACTTCTGGTGCAAATGGTTTCGCCATGTAGTCAATTGCGCCATCTTTCATTGCAGACACGGCATCTTCAATGTTGGCGTACGCCGTCATTAGCAATACTGGTAAGTTAGGCCAATTCTGCTTGATGCTTTTGAGCAGAGCTAAGCCACCCATACCCGCCATTTGCACATCAGAAACGACGATATCAACTGTATTCGATTTCAGCTTTAACAGTGCATCTTCAGCACAGTCCGCTTCCAACCACTCATACCCTGCCAGAGCCAGAGTATCGACTAGGGCTTCACGAAGACCTTCATCGTCTTCTACGATCAGCACTTTGCTTTGCGCCATTATGATTCTCCAGAAATTGTTATTACCAAAAGCCGCTTATTGCGCTTCTGTTTGCACTCGCTCTAGCGGAATGCACATGGTGAAGCAGGCTCCATCACCCTGCTCTGAAATAAGTTCCAATCGACCGTCATGGGCACGGCAAACCATTTGAACAACTGCCAACCCTAATCCAGTTCCTTGAGAACGTGTGGTAAAAAATGGCTCCATGATTTTGGCTTGCAGCTCTTCGGGCACACCCGGTCCGCTGTCTTGCACAGAAATGCGTAACTCACCATTTACCGGGCGGAAAAAAATATCGACTTGCGATTCTTTACCAGACATTTGAATCGCATTCATGACCAGATTACTTAATGCAGATGCAATGGCGTTCGCATTGCCTAGTAGCTCAGTTTGTTCTTCTTCCACTTCTAGGCAGTAATCAATACTGTTGTTTTTTAGCGCGGTTTCGACCATCGGCTGATATTCCGCTACCAACTGGGCAATCGTAAATGGCTTAATGACTTTATTATCACCACCTTTAGCAAAAAGCAGCATATCATTAACCTGCTTTTCCAAATCGTGCAGTCGATCCATTAATTTGGTTTGGAAGCGATCTTTTGTCGCTGGAGGAAGATTTGGCGCTCCCAAATTGGATGCATATAACATAGCGCTCGACAGCGGCGTTCTTACTTGGTGAGCAAGCGACGCAACCATACGTCCTAACGACGATAAGCGCTGTAAATCACTGACACGAGCTTGAAGTAAACGGGTTTCGGTTAAATCGGTAATCAGGATCAATTGACCTGTTGTGGACGCCGAGATGGCGAGTCGAACTTTACGGCCATTACGTAATGAAACTTCGTGGCCATCATCTTCACGTGGGTCAAACACCGCCTGGATAACGTTGAACCATTTTTCGTTAACCAGTGGAATCTCAAGAATTCGGTGCGCTTCTGGATTTGCTTCACGCACTACTCCGTACGTATCGAGCAAAATCACTCCAGCAGGCATCACATCGAGCACCTGTTTGTAGCGCTCAACCTGATTCTCTACGGAATCTAAATGGGATTGATTGGTGTTGTTATCCATTACTGCCTGTCGAAATATCGCCGCTAAAACTAAAATAGCTTGGTAAGCAATTAGCGTACCAAGCTATTTTTTATATTTATCAGGACGTTAAGCTATCGACAATAAGTTGACACTCAGAGATAACGGTTTTGGATGCCAGAAAAACGATGTTAACTAGCACAAGTGATAATTCAGATATCGTCTTAAAACTTCACTTTACCTAGCGCTGTAAGTTGTACTTACGCATTTTTTCCACCAGCGTAGTACGTCGCATACCCAGCATGTCGGCCGCTCTTGCTACAACGCCACCCTGCGCTTCTAATGCTTGGCTGATCATATTAACTTCTAAATCAGCCAGCAGCTCTTTCAAATTAACCCCTTCCGGTGGCAGCGCTTGCGGGGCGTTCATGCTGTGATCAAGGTCGTCTTGATCTTCAAAGCTAAAATCTTCAGAGAAGATATCTTGGAATACATCACGCTCTTGCTCTTCCACCGAAACAAATGGATTGCTCTCTGGTTGGAACTCTGGGATGTCACTGTAGCGATATTTGGTTGGTAGATGGTTTACATCCACTAAGCTATTTGGATACAGAATAATCATTCGCTCAACAAGATTAGCCAACTCGCGTACGTTGCCCGGCCAGTTATGCTCCATCAGTGAGTTGATTGCACGAGGTGTAAAACAGATAGGTTGTCCGCCCTCCGCCTCTAAACGTGTCATCAGTTCTTGCAGCAGCAATGGTATATCTTGTTTGCGCTCTTTCAGCGCTGGCATCTCAATCGGAAACACGTTCAGACGATAGAACAAGTCTTCTCGGAACGTGCCTTCTTCAATCATATTTTCTAGATTACGGTGTGTCGCCGCCACAACTCGAACATTTACCTTGATGGTACTATTGCCACCTACACGTTCAAAGCAGCGTTCTTGCAATACACGAAGCAACTTTACTTGCATCGACATTGGCATATCGCCAATCTCATCAAGAAAGATCGTGCCACCGTCTGCGAGCTCAAATCGACCTTTACGGGCAGTTAACGCACCAGTAAACGCGCCTTTTTCGTGACCAAATAATTCGCTTTCTAGGAGCTCAGGCGGTATTGCACCACAGTTAATAGGTACAAATGCGCCATCGCGGTATGAAGAGTGATAGTGGATGTTACGCGCAACAACTTCTTTACCTGTACCGGACTCACCTAAGATCAACACGTTTGCTTCCGTGTTTGATACTTGCTCGATCAGGTGTCGAACTTCTTGAATACCTCTACTTTGACCAACTAAGCTGCGAAAAAGCGTGTTTTTGCGTGCACTAGCAACAACATTCACTCCTTTTCGCCCCAGAAAATCTTTGCAGTGGCGTAACGCTTCACTAAGCTGTGGGTAATTAAGCGGCAGCTCTAGTTCACCAACAAAATTTGGAAGATCATCAACAGGCAAAGGAAAACGGCCCATGACTAGAAGAGGGATGTGGTAAGCGCTGTTTAAATGAGAGATAACCGTACTCGCCGCTTGACCTGCTGGAATATTACCAACAATACAGCACGACCATACGCTAGACCAATCAACATCGCTGAGCTGATCAGAACTGACCGCTTCGCAATTTTCTCCAACAAATTCCAATATATTGCTTAAATTTAAACGACTTGATGCGTCATCATCAATTACAAGCAGCTTTGCCAAACCATGCATAAGTAAGAATGATTGCCTTTATTTTAGGTGCGTTGCGGCCAAACCTTGATTTGCGCAATTGGGTGCTAAAGAAGGCAGAACCACCACACTCAATTTACGATAGACAAAATAGGAAAATCAGCAACAAAAAAGCCATTAGGGCTACTAATGGCTTCTATTTTATTTGAATATAAAAATAAGGCAACCAAGCAATGGAGAGGTGTGAGCTTGATAGAAACTTTGCTACACAACTCGTTGCGCAATTGACAAATATATTCGTCTAGTATCTTAACGCATTGTTTTGACTATTAAATACCAACTTCAGCAGCGGTAAGATTATGAAACTCTGTTGGGATTTGGTCCCAAGCGGACTTGATCTCACGGATAATGTCGATAACGTCGTCGATCAGCTGAGGCTCATTTTGATGGTTAGCAGCAGAAATTTGCGTGATCATAAACTCATACAGTGAATCTAAGTTTGAAGCAATATCACCACCGTCATCCATAGATAGACAGCTGCGTAGCGCGATAATGATGTCTAACGCTTTACCCAAGCGCTCACCTTTTGCTGGAATATTGCCTGCTTGCATGGCTGCTTTACCTTGAATAAGGCGCTCAATCGCACCAGCCATAAGCATTTGAATGACTTTGTGCGGAGAAGCCGCGCTAAGCTGGCTGTCGACTGATACCTTTTTGTATGCTTGCAAAGAACCGCGCATAGTAATCCTCTTTTAAATAAATTTTTTGTACTGCTGAAGTGAACGCTGGCCATAACGAAACTTATGGAGCTCTTTTCCGACCTTTGACGTTTCCGATTGCATCAGCTCGACAATTCTTTTGGTACGAGTTAGCAATGCTTGCCACTCTGCATCCTGCTTAACCAAAGGATTTTGATGAATAATTGGTAACAGGTTTTGCAATAACCGTTCCCTGATATCGGCCAAGCGAAGAATTTCTTCAGCATTAAAATCAATTTTTTCTAATTCTTGCGTAATTAGTTGATCTATATCACTAATTTCCATGAGTTCTTTTTGCATTTATTAACCCAACGCACTCATCAAAGCGCCTAACTGGCCCTGCATTTTACCGGTCGCATCTTGCATCGCGGTAAACTTCGCATGAGTACGCTTCTCTAGGCTTTCCATGCGGCGATCTAATGCCGCTTGATCGTCACTCAAACGGTAGTTTTGTTCTGTGAGACTTTTTTCTCGAGTACGAATACTGCCTGTAATACCTGTGATACCGTGAATCGCATCTTCTACTCGTTTAGCAAAACCTGTGTTGCCACCGAAGAACTTTTCTAACTCGTTGAAGTTATTGTTCAACTGGCGGTCTAGCATGTCATAGTTGATTTCTAGGGTGCCTTGACGTGTGGTCGTAATGCCAAATTCTGTTAAGGACTTTAGGTTTTCAGGTGCTTTATCGATTCGAGTAGAAAAGACCGATTTTAATCGTGAATCTGCACTGCGTACGGTGCTGTCACCTGACAACGGCCCTTTTTGACCAGTTACCGGATCCACACTCGCCAACGCTTGGGAGGTTTGATAAAACGAGTTATACGCTGCCACAAAGTTTTCGATATCGTTGCGTACACTTTGACGGTCGTACTCGACACCAATTTCAGCAGGCGGTTTATTCGGTTCTGATTTGCCTTTTAGTGTTAAATCAACACCTTCGATCGCATCTTCAATCACATTGTTGTGGCTAGATAGCTTTGCCACGCCATCAAGCAGAACTTCTGAATCTTGCCCTGCTTGTACTTCTGTCATCCCAAGGTATTCTTCAAAAGCAGATTGTGCCTTTGCGATTTTCGCTTCTGCTTCATCAATTTTTTCCAGACGCTCACGTTCTTGAGGATCAAGTTTAGCGCGATGAATTTGCTTAGCTTGCGCTTCGGAAAGTTCACCACGTGCCACTTTTTCGTCTAACGCTTGCTTTTCACTCGCAATTTTTTGCTCGATTTCCGCTTTTTCTTGCTCAAGAAGCTGCTTAGCCTCTTTCGTCGTAACGTAAGAATCGGTTAGGGTGCCCGATGCGGCATTATTCCAGCCTGGTACATCTGGTGCCTTCTCTATTGCCTTTTCGTCGAGTTCGAGCTCTGGTTCTTCATAAGAGTCCAACAAAGTACCTGACGCAGTTTCTGTCCACCCTGGAATTCTGTCTTCAGGGCGTAAGCTCGCGCGTCGGTTGGCTTCATCAATGGCTTCTTGACCAGCTTTGGCTGCTTCTGCACCCGCCGCAGAGATTGGCGCCTGCGATGCATCATCTTGTACATCGTCTGCCGCTTTTTGCTCTTCTGGAGGTAGAGGATTGCCGTTTACATCCAGCTCTTCTGCTGGTTGTTCCGGAAATTTAAGAGGACCTAAGACATCTTCCGCCGCTGAACGAGCTTCTTCAAGCGCGTTGACGCGGTCTTCAAGTGTTTGGTATTCGAAATATTTAAGAGGGTTGCCTTTTTCTGCCTCCACACTGACTCTGATTTGATGATCCTTACCAGAGAGGTTAGAAGCAAGGATAAGGCGTGGACCTTCGACGTCGTTAATAAGAGATGCACGAACGCCAGGGTTATCTTTAGCGCCATTGATGCCACGTACGACATCGATGAGCTTAGATCGGGAACGAACATCGATATTAAAACGCTCATCACCAAGCGAAATCTGCAGCTTACCAGGGCCAAATTTTGCGTCTTCTGGCAATACGTCAGAAGCGACTTTATGGCTCTGAGCAAGCTGCAACACATCGATAGCATATTTGCCAGCGATAGCATCTGTGGTTGCCGTGGCAGATACGATATTGTCATCGGTCGTTTCGACAGTGCGAACGGCAAATGCTTTCTCCTGGCGAAAGTTCGCCATGAGATTTTTCATCGTATCCAATGATTCTCTGAGTCGTCCGTAAGCACTGATACTGGCATTAATTGTCGTGCGTTCGTTGTCGATGCGTTGCTGCTTTGGTACGCGTTCGGCATCCACAATTTTGCTGACCATGGAATTAATATCCATGCCGCCAGACATCCCCAAAGGGCCTAAACTCATCAAATCACCTCTAAAAACGACTTACACTTTTTCAGTCAACAACCCGCTGTTGGCTGTGTGCTCAGCTAGGCGACGCAATACCACTAGCATTTCTTCATCAGGAATTTGACGAATCACGTCACCGGTATTGGCTTCATAAATCGTCACCACATCTCGTCCGGATTCTTCATCCACTCGAAATGCGACTCCTTTGTTTATGGACGTTACAAATTCATTCATTTGTGCGACCAATTTTTCACGTTCTTCTTTGTTCAGTTCTTGACGGCTTTCAGCCATCTCGATCGCAGCTTGAACAGAGAAATCGTATTCGGTGTTTTTCGCTTTTTGCGGCGAAATCTCACCATTTGAATTTGCTGGGCTAGACGTGCCTATATCATTGCCATTTTTATTTGCAAACTTTGTGCCATTTGGCGTGCCGTAAGGCTGGATGTTCGATGCGTAGGAGGATATATCCATTACAATCTCCCTTCCACCTTATGGGCTAACGATAGAATCTATCGCTTTGGTGCCCCAGCACTAAGGTGTTGACCTCAGGCTGGGTTTACCACTTAGCCCAACAAGCTTAGCGCTGCAGATGGAGACTGCTTCGCTTGAGCCAGGATTGAAGTACTTGCTTGCTGAAGAATTTGCGACTTAGTCATCGCAGTGGTTTCCTTCGCGTAATCAGTATCTTTAATACGGCTTTTAGACGCGTTAACGTTCTCGTTAATGTTGTCTAGGTTGCTGATTGCGTGGTTGAAGCGGTTTTGGAAAGCACCGAGTGAAGCTCGTTGGCTGTCTACGGACTTAAGAGCACCGTCGATAACCGCTACTGCTTCTTGAGAGCCAGCTACTGTGGTTACGTCGATGTCTTTCACTGTTACGTCTTTCGGGCCACCAAAGCCGATCTCGTCTGCTAGGTTGCCAGAAAACTCAACATCACCTTCAACTTTTTGAGAAGAAGCAAATACTTGTAGTTTGCCATCTTCGCCAACAGAGGCTTTTACATCATCGTTTTGACCGTTGATGTATGTCGCTAGCTGCTCAATATCATCGCCTTGCTTAGCGCTGATTGATAGCTCTTTCTCTTCACCCTGCTTGTTGGTGTAGCTCATTTTGAACTCTGTTTTCTCACCAACAGTCCAAGATGCGTCTTTACCCTCTTCTGCTGCGTAGCTCTTACCACCCATTGCTGAAGTGTCTGAGCGTAGGTTACCCATAGAAAGCATCACGGCTTCACCTGAGTCCGCACCGATTTGGAAAGATTGAGTACCGTAAGTACCGTTTAGAAGCTTGTTACCACCGAAAGAGGTAGTTTCAGCAATACGGTTTAGCTCGTCGTTTAGCGCTGTTACTTCTTCTTGGATCGCTACACGTTCTGCTTTTGAGTTAGAGCCGTTCGCCGATTGAAGCGAAAGATCACGCATACGTTGTAGGATGTTGGTAGATTCATTCATTGCACCTTCAGCAACCTGTGCAATAGAAATACCGTCGTTTGCGTTTTTCACTGCCATATCTAGGCCACGGCTTTGTGCATTCAAACGGTTTGAAATCTGTAGACCTGCAGCATCGTCTTTCGCGCTATTGATTTTATAACCCGAAGACAAACGCTCCATAGATTTTTGTTGACCGTCAGCTGCCTGGTTTAGGTAACGCTGTGCAGTCATCGCAGAAACGTTAGTATTAACGTTAATCGCCATAATTGATCTCCTTAAGGCTTTAGTGAATGTACCGTCGTGTCTCTCACCTCACTTAGGTACATCTCATTTCTCTCAGTCCCTTTAACGGCGACCGATGAATATCCTTTAGAAGAAATTTTCAATTTTTTGCGATTATTTTCTTTGGCTTACTGAAATGTGATGAAGCTCTAATGTCGTGATTCGCAGAAATCCTGGGGCCCCAAAAGACAGAAAAAAACCCAGCCGAAGCTGGGTTTACTCGCTCATCTCTCACCACGAGCCAATGAGGTTCTCGTCTTAGGTTTGAAATTAACCTAGCAGACTTAGCGCTGAGTTTGGCGCTTGTTTCGCTTGCGCAAGGATTGAGCTTGACGCTTGCGATAGAATTTGTGACTTGGTCATTGCCGTCGTTTCTTTCGCGAAGTCAGTATCTTTGATACGGCTCTTCGACGCATTCACGTTCTCGTTAATGTTGTCCAAATTGCTGATTGCGTGGTTGAAACGGTTCTGGAATGCACCCAGCTCTGCGCGGTGGCTGTCTACGTATTTCAGTGCTGCATCGATGATAGCAACAGATTCTTGTGCGCCACCAACTGAGGTTACGTCGATAGTATCTACCGTTACTTTTTTACCTTCGCCCAAACCTAGCTCACCAGATAGGCCGCCTGAAAACTCGACTTCACCTTCGACTTTGTTGTTGCCAGCAAAGATTTGCAGTTTACCGTCTTGGTCTACTGAGGCTTTCACTAGGTCAGTTTGACCGTTAATGTAAGTCGCAAGCTCTTCGATATCGTCACCCGCTTTTGCGCTGATGTTGATTTCTTGCTCTTGGCCGTAGCTGTCCGTTAGGTTGATTTTTAGGTCGTTCTTACCTTCAGCAACGTTCCAGTCTTTACCTTTACCACTTTCAGCTTGGTAGCTCACACCGCCCATCATTTTGTTGTCTGAACGCATGTCTTTTAGCTCAAGCATCACTGCTTCACCGTTATCTGCACCGATTTGGAACGATTTCGCGCCGTGGGTGCCGTTTAGTAGCTTGTTACCACCGAAAGAAGTGGTTTCTGCGATACGGTTTAGTTCGTCGTTTAGCGCGGTCACTTCTTCTTGAATCGCAACGCGCTCTGCTTTCGAGTTTGAACCGTTTGCTGATTGCAGAGACAAGTCACGCATACGTTGAAGAATGTTAGTGGTCTCGTTCATTGCACCTTCAGCAGTTTGTGCAATCGAGATACCGTCGTT